>JASLXW010000225.1 GCA_030740135.1 Nitrospinota bacterium | reverse complement strand
CAAGGTGTTGGTGGAGAGATGGCGACAGCTCTACAACCGGGTAAGGCCCCGTAGTGCCTTGGGCTACCGGCCGCCGGTACCGGTGGCCATCGAACCACTGCCGCCGGGCATCCCTACACTTTCGGATATCGAGGAGCAAAGACTAACTTAAAAAGTGGTACAACTTTAGGGGGCAGGTCAGTCCCGGCCCGTCACACACCCGCCAGGAACACTATGTCGTGGCTGGGTCAGCACCCGACCGTTGGGCAAGTCTTTGACAGACAGTCGCTCACTCCACGCATTTTGTTCGGGCGTTTAAGTTTGGTGACAAACCCGGCCTAACCCGAAAGCAGAGCCACCGCCCCCGCCGCCAGGATGACGGCCGCCGTCTTCCTGGACGTCCAGGCCTCGCCGAACCACGGGACGGCGAGGACCGCCGTCAGGATGAAGCTCATCTGGCTGACGGGGACCATCGTCCCCGCTTCGCCCCGCGCCAGGGCCGACACCAGCAGGATGAGGGACACGGACAGGAGGACGCCCGCCCCGAGGCCGTGCCTCGCCGAAACGGGGTGCCAGACGAACCGGCGGCGCAGTGCCGCGTAGACCATCGCGGAAGGTGAGAAGAAGGCGAATTGGATGAAGATCAGCGACGGCGCCGGAACGCCCTCCCGCGCGGCCAGCTTGTAGATGAACGAGAGCGTCCCCAAACAGAGTAGCGCCGCCACGGCGAACCCCAGGCCGCGGCCCTTTCCGGCGGAAGCCGCCCCGGCCCCGCCCCGCGATCCCGTCCCCATTTCAGATCCCGGCCGCCGGCGCCCCCCCCCTCCCCCGCGTCCGGGGGTCACGGTCAATGACGCCACCGCCAGAACCGCCGCCGCCAGGCCCGCCAGCTTCCGTTCGGTCACCGGCTCGGCCAGGAAGACAACGGCCAGCCCGGCCGTCAGAATAAAGCTGAGGCGGAAGACCATCGTGTTGACGCTGACCTGCCCCCCCTTGAGGCTCCGCAGGAAAAAGTAGTACGCCGCGAACCCGATCAGCCCGCAGGCCGGGCCGTACTTCCACGCCGTCCAATCGGCCCGGAACACCCCCAGCGCCAGGACGAGGGCGAAGGCCGTCACGCCGAAGCTGTAGGACTGATAGACCAGGAACGTCTCGGGGACCGTCCCCTTGACCTGGGCGCGCTTGTAAACGCAGTCGGCGAAGGACTGGACGGCCATGGAGGCCAGGGCGAAGAGGATGGGCGGAACGGCGACGGCGGTCACTCCTTCCCTTTGGCCTCATCCCACAGGGCGTCCAGCACGGCGAGGTCGGCCTCCCGGGCGGTGAGGCCCCGTTCGGCGAGACGCCCCTCGATGTACCGGAAGCGTCCCATGAACCGGTCGACACACACCCGCAGGGCCCCCTCCGCGTCCACCTTGAGGTGGCGGGCGACATTGACGAGGGCGAACAGGAGGTCGCCCATCTCCCGCTCGACGCCCTCCGTTTCACCCCCCCGGATGGCCCCTTCGATCTCTTCGATCTCCTCCCGGACCTTCGCGAGCGGGCCCTCGGGGGTCTTCCAATCGAAGCCGACCCGGCCGGCCTTGGCCTGGACCCGCTGGGCCTTGAGAAGGGCCGGCAGGGAGGCGGGGACGCCGTCCAGGACCGAGGGGGGGGGGGGATTCTCATCTTCCGTGTTCTCCCCGGCCCGCTCCCGCAGCTTGATGGCCTCCCAGTTCCGGAGGACCTTCTCCGGCGTGTCGGCCCGGACGTCGCCGAAGACGTGGGGGTGCCGCCGGACGAGCTTCTCATGGATCCGGCCGATGACATCTCGGATCGTGAACCGCCCCTCCTCCTCGGCGATCCGGGCGTGGAAGACCACCTGAAGGAGGAGGTCCCCGAGCTCCTCGGCGAGATCCGCGTCGGAGCCCGCCTCGATGGCCCCGATAACCTCGTGGGTCTCTTCGATGAGGTACGGTCTGAGGGTTTCGTGGGTCTGCTCCCGGTCCCAGGGGCATCCCCCTTCCGCCCGGAGGTCGGCCATGATCCGAACCAGATCTTCAAAAGGCCGGGGCCGGGACATTTTTCGGTTTCCTTTCGTGACCCGAGAGCTTATATTCAATGCATTCGAAGACATACGCATTATACCGGCTTCTTTCGGCGCCGCAAGAAAAAACACGAATTATACGACATTTTGTATATTTTTAGAAAAAAACCACAATATGTTGTATTTACCCCTTGACTCGGGGTTTCGGGTCCTGGTATCGTTCGGGACATTCTAGACGAGATTTTCAGCAGTCGGCTTGCACCCGGTCTCCCGGAAAGAAGTCCAATGGAGCCGCGAATCCAGGTCATGCCCCCGCCGCTCGCGAACCAGATCGCCGCGGGCGAGGTGGTGGAGCGCCCGGCGTCGGTCGTCAAGGAGCTGATCGAAAACGCCCTGGACGCGGGGGCCCGCCGCATCGAGATCGAAGTTTCCGGCGGCGGAATGAAGCGCATCCTCGTCGCCGACGACGGGAAAGGGATCCACCCCGGCGACGCCCGGCTGGCCTTCCGTCGCCACGCCACGAGCAAGGTCCGCCGGGCGGAAGATCTGGGGGCCCTCGCCACCCTCGGCTTCCGGGGGGAGGCCCTGCCGAGCATCGCCTCGGTCTCCCGCACGGCCCTCATCACCCGGCGCCGCTCAAGCGCGAAGGGACACGGAGGAGAGACGGGAACGAAGGTCGTCGTCGAGGGCGGGGCCGAGGTCGAGGTCCGCGAGGCCCCGGCGCCCCCAGGGACGGCCGTCGAAGTCCAGGACCTCTTCTACAACACCCCGGCCCGGCTCAAATTCCTGAAAAGCGAGCGGACGGAGCTCTCCCGCATCGTCGAGGCCGCGTCGAACGCCGCCCTGGCCTTTCCCGAAGTCGGCTTCCACCTGAAATCCGGAAAAAAGATCCTCATGGACCTTCCGCCCACAGGCCGGGAGGGCCGGGTGAGGGCGCTCCTTCCCGCCCGGGAGGCGGAGGGGCTGTTTCCCCTTCCCTCCCCTCCGGCGAATCCGACGGAGGCGGGCCCCGTTCGGGTCGAGGGGTTCGCATCCCTGCCCTCGGTCACCCGCGCCGGGCGGTCGTGCCAACATGTCGTCATCAACGGCCGCACGGTCCGGGACCAGACGGTCGTGGGCGCGGCGTACGACGTCTACCGGGGGCTGATCCCCTCGGGCCGGCATCCGCTCCTTTTCCTGTACGTGACGATGGACCCGGCGGACCTGGACGTGAACGTCCACCCGGCGAAGGCCGAAGTCCGATTCCGCGACGGCGGGCGGGTGTTTTCGGCCGTCCGGCGGGCGTTGGGGGAAGGGTTGGTCAAATCCTCCGGCGTCGCGGGGGACGTCCACGCCTCCGCCGCCGCGGGGGAATCGGATTTGCCCGGGCCCGGCGGGTCGGGACGCCCGTCCGGGGCGAAGGTTTATCCCTTGAGACAGCCCGCCGACCGGCCGGATTCCGGGGGAAGCGCGCGTCCGGCGGGCTGGAAGTTCGCCCTCCCCGGCGGCCGGAGGGCCGGGGGTGGGGGTGGAAGGTCGGGCGGAATGGGGCGCATCCCGGCGGGAGGCCCCGGGACGCCGGCCGCGCGTTCGGCCCAGCCGGCCTCCGAGGCGTTCCCCGATGGGCCGCCCGGGATGGACCCCCTCCCGCTGCCCCTCCTGGACACGGCCGCGCCCAAGCGCCTGCTTTCCGAAGTCCGGGTCATCGGCCAGCTTCACGGGACGTTCGTCCTCCTGGAGCACCCCTCGGGCCTGCTGGTCATGGACCAGCACACGGCCCACGAGCGAGTCCTGTTCGCGCGGCTGACCGAGAAGGCGGACGCCGGGCGGGTGGAGCGCCAGGCCCTTCTGATCCCCGCGAACGTGGAGGTCTCGGCCGCCGAGGCGCCATGGGTGGGCGAGCGCCTGGACGACCTGGACCGGCTGGGGCTTCGGATCGAGCCTTTCGGCCCCAAGACGTTCATCGTCCGGGAGGTTCCGGCGCTCCTCGCCCACGTGGACCCGTCCGTCCTGGCGCGGGAGGTCATCGAGGCGCTGGCGGGCGAGGAGGCGGCGGAGGCCGGCTCGCGAAAGAAGAATTTCTCCGACCTGGCCGCGGGCGTCATCGACCGGATGGCCTGCCGGGGGGCGGTCAAGGCGCGGCATCGGATGTCGAACGAGGAGATCGAGCACCTGGTGAGCGAGTGTCTGGAGCTGGACATCCTCTTCACGTGCCCGCACGGAAGACCGATCACGCTGGTCCTGCCGAAAGAAGAGGTCGAGCGGCGGTTTCTGAGAAGATGAGGTTTTTGATCGATGAGCCCTTTGGCCATCCACCCGAACCGAATGAACGGGACCCTCAGGAAGGAACCCGTTCACTCAGCCCCTTCCTGAAATGGGCGGGAGGCAAGGCCCGACTCTTGGGGCAGTTCGAGCGGTTTTTCCCCCACGAGGTCAAGCGCTACAGCGAGCCATTTGTGGGAAGCGGCGCGGTGTTCTTTTACGTCATGGAGCGATTCAATCCCGCCGATGTCGTGTTGTCCGACTCCAACGAGGAACTGATGAACGCCTACCGGGCGGTCCGGGACGATGTGGAGGAACTCCTGATCGGACTTGAAGAACACCGCCGAAGTCATGGGGAGGACCATTACTACAGGGTCCGGTCGCTGAAACCGGGCGTTCTCTCTCCCCCGGCGCGCGCCGCCCGGCTCATTTACCTCAACAAAACCTGTTTCAACGGCCTGTATCGGGTGAACTCCCGCGGCGAGTTCAACGTCCCGATGGGCAGCTACAAGAATCCGGGGATCTTTGACGCCGAGAACCTCCGGCGCGTCAGTCAGGTTTTGCAAGGCGTGGACCTCCAGGTCCGGCATTTTGAAGAGCTCGTCCCTTTGGCGAAGCGGGGGGATTTCATCTACTTCGACCCGCCCTATCACCCCCTCTCCAAAACCTCCAGCTTCACGAGCTTCACGGCGGGGGACTTCAAGGAATCGGACCAGCAGCGGCTGGCCGAAGTGTACCGCGCACTTGATCAGAAGGGTTGCAGGCTGATGCTCAGCAACAGCGACTGCGCCCTCACCCGGGGGCTTTACAAAGGGTTCCGCCTGGAGACCGTCCGGGCCAGAAGGGCGATCAACTCCAAGGCCGACGGCCGGGGGGAGATCAACGAGTTGTTGGTCCTGAACTATTGAGGGGGGGGGGGAGGAAGGATCTCTCATGACAACTAACGGAACGATTCCCGAGATGCTGACGTTCGACGACGTGATGCTCCTGCCCGGCCGATCCGCCGTCCTGCCCCGGGACGTTGACCTCACGACGCGCCTCACCCGGGATCTGACGATGAACATCCCGCTGCTCTCCGCCGCCATGGACACCGTCACCGAGGCCCGCCTCGCTGTCGCCCTCGCGCAGGAGGGGGGAATCGGCGTCATCCACCGAAACCTCTCCCCCGAGCGGCAGGCCGAGGAAGTGGACAAGGTCAAGCGCTCGGAGAGCGGGATGATCCGGGACCCCATCACCCTGGGGCCGAACCGGACCGTCCGCGAGGCCCAAGACCTCATGGCCCGGTTCCAGATCTCGGGCGTCCCCATCGTCGAGGGCGAGAAGCTCGCCGGCATCCTGACCAACCGGGACCTGCGCTTCGTCGAGGAGGAGGGCGGCTTCGTCCGCGAGTACATGACCCGCGAGAACCTCGTCACCGCGCCGGTGGGGACGACGCTGGAACAGGCCAAGGCCCTCCTCCAGAAAAACCGGATCGAGAAGCTCCCGGTCGTGGACGAGGCATTCCGCCTCCAAGGGCTGATCACCATCAAGGACATCCTGAAGCGGAAACAATATCCCCGGGCCTTCAAGGACGGCGACGGCCGCCTGCGCGTCGGGGCGGCGGTGGGGACGGGCCTCGACACCCACGAGCGGGTCCGCCTCCTGGCGGAGCGGGGCGCGGACCTGATCGTCGTGGACACCGCCCACGGCCACTCCGAGGCGGCGTTGCGGACGGTGGGCTGGATCAAGGGCGAGCACCCGGACCTCCAGGTGGTCGGCGGAAACGTCGCCACCCCGGAGGGGACGGAGGACCTCATCCGCGCCGGGGCGGACGCCGTCAAGGTCGGCGTGGGGCCCGGGTCGATCTGCACGACGCGGATGGTCGCCGGCGTCGGCGTCCCCCAGTTCTCGGCGGTGTCGCGCTGCACGGAAAGGGCCGTCAACCTCGGCGCGCCCGTCATCGCCGACGGCGGCGTCAAGTGCTCGGGGGACATCGTCAAGGCCCTGGCCGCGGGGGCGGACTCGGTCATGATCGGCAGCCTCTTCGCGGGCGTCGACGAGAGCCCCGGCAAGCGCGTCCTCTATCAGGGACGGAGCTACAAGGTCTACCGGGGGATGGGGTCCCTCGGGGCCATGGCCCAGGGGAGCGCCGAGCGCTACGGCCAAGCGGCCCCGGCCAACGGATCGGCCAACGGATCGGACGGGGGCGGCGCAGAGACCGAGGGCGGCAAGCTCGTCCCCGAGGGGGTCGAGGGCCGGGTCCCCTACCGGGGGCCGATGGCCGACAACGTCCACCAGCTCACGGGGGGCGTCGCGGCGGGGATGGGGTACTGCGGATGCCGGACCCTGCCCGAGCTGCGGGAGACCGCCCGCTTCTGCCGGATCACCTCGGCGGGCCTGCGCGAGAGCCACGTCCACGACATCGAGGTCACGCAGGAGGCCCCGAATTACCGGCGGGATTGACCGCGCCTCCGGCCGTTCGGGAGAAGGGGCGAAATGGCGGCGCGGAGCGGATTGCCGGCGGCGAAAGCGAGCGGGACGG
>JASLXW010000224.1 GCA_030740135.1 Nitrospinota bacterium | reverse complement strand
TCCCCCGCCCATCTCTCCACGATCATGGTCAGAGGTGCGCCGCCGGCGCAGGGGTTTGTGGGCGGGAAACTCGGGATCGGGACGCAATAAGCGGGCGCGCATCCGGCCGCGCCCGCTTCATCGAATCGGCCGGCCGGGCCCCGGCCGAGGACCAATCAGTCTCCGGAGAACTTGGCGGCCCTCTTTTCGGTGTAGGCCGCGATCCCTTCCTTGGCGTCCCGGCTCTGGAACAGGAGCTGCTGAAGCTCGCGCTCGATGGCGAGGCCGTCCCCGAAAGAGGCCTCCAGTCCCGACTGGACGCACCGCTTGATGTGTCCGACCGCTTTGGCGGCCTTGTTGGGCGGGGAGAACGCCCGGGCGTACTCCTTGACCTGCTCCCGGAAACCATCGGCCTCGAAAATCGCGTTGATCAGCCCCATCTCCCGGGCCTCATCGAATCCGAAGGTCCGGCCGGTGACCATGAGCTCGATGGCCCGGGCCTTGCCGATGATCCGGGGCAGGCGCTGCGTGCCGCCGGTGCCCGGCAGAACGCCCAGGCCCACCTCGGGCAGGCCGATCTTGCCGCCGTCTTTCTTGGCGACGCGGATGTCGGCGGCCATCGCGATCTCGAGCCCGCCGCCGACGGTGTGGCCGTTGAGCGCCGCGATGACCAGCTTGGGGGTCTGCTCCAGGCGGTTCAGGGTCTCGTTGGCGTGCAGGCAGAAGTAATACTTGAACTTGGGTGTGACTTCGTTGAGCATGCCGATGTTCGCCCCCGCGCAGAAAAACTTCTCGCCTTCCCCCCACAGGACGATCACCGAGACCGAATCGTCGAAGCGCGCGTCCAGGATGGCGTCATCAAGCTGACGCATCATCTCGTGGGTGTACGTGTTCGCCGGGGGATCATTCAGCGTCATGTACGCCACCCCGTCTTCCTTCTCGAGGGAGACCAGTTTCGCGTTGTCCTGCATGACATTCCTCCTGAGATCATCCTCACAAGACCGAGGCGGTCCCCAAACCGGGGCGGTTCCCAGACCGGGTCGGTCCCGGCTTGAACAAAACCCGTGTGATACTTCCATTCCAGAATATTACGACATTTACATATTAAACCATTGACAAGAAATAACCAAATCCTTCCATCCATCCGCAAAATAGGGTTTGCAAGCCCGCAAGGGGTGCGGTATACGGGTTCCGGCAACGAGAGTCCCCGCCCCCCCCGATCGCCCTTTATCCCGCAAGGAGGTGCACCATGTGGGACGCCGAAACGGTGGCCGCTTCCATCCCCGAAAACTACAACGCTTCGACGACCTTCATCGACGAGAACTTGGCCGCGGGCCGGGGGGATCGGACCGCCATCCACTACGAGGGACAGACCTTCTCCTACCTCCAGGTCGGGCGGATGGTCAACCGCCTGGGCAACGCCCTGCTCTCGATCGGCGTCCAGCGCGAGCAGCGGGTGCTCCTCCTGCTTCCGGACTCGCCGGAGTTCGCCGC
Organism: Nitrospinota bacterium; assembly: GCA_030740135.1. The sequence continues at coordinate 5,315 of JASLXW010000224.1, read as the reverse complement.
GTCGTTCTTCGGGACGATGCGGATCGGCGCCGTCCCCATCCCCATCAACACCCTCCTCAAAGCGGCGGACTACCGCTACCTGTTCGACGATTCCCGCGCCCGCGTGCTCATCGCCCACGAACGGCTGATGGGACAGGTCCGGGAGATTCGCGCCGGACTGAGTTCCCTGGAACGCGTCATCGTCGCCGGCGAGCCGGGCGAGGGCGAAACCGCGTACGAAGACTTCGTGGACGGACAGCCGGACGCCCTCGAGCCCGCCGGGACGCACAAGGACGAGGCCGCGTTCTGGCTCTACAGCTCCGGGTCGACGGGCTTTCCCAAGGGGGCCGTCCACCTCCACCACGACATGATCCACTGCGCCGACCTCTACGCCCGGAACGTCCTCGACATCGGCGAGGCCGACCGCACCTTCTCGGTGGCGAAGCTCTTCTTCGCCTACGGCCTGGGGAACAACCTCTACTTCCCTTTCCGCGTGGGGGGGTCCTGCGTCCTCCACCCCGGCCCGCCCAAGCCGGAGGAGATGTTCCAGGTCATCGACCGCGAGAAACCGACGCTATTCTACTGCGTGCCGACGATGTACGCCGCGATGCTTCAGATCAAGGACGCCGAGGACCGCTACGACCTGAGCTCGCTCCGCCTCTGCGTCTCGGCCGGCGAGTCCCTGCCCGCCGAGCTCTTCAACCAGTGGAAAAAACGGTTCGGCGTCGAGATCCTCGACGGCATCGGCTCGACCGAGATGCTCCACATCTACCTGACGAACTGGGCGGGCCGGGTGACACCCGGCAGCAGCGGCACGCCCGTCCCGGGCTACGACGTGAAGATCGTGGACGAGGAGGGGCGGCCCGTCCCGGACGGCGAGATCGGAAACCTCTGGGTGAAGGGCGAGAGCGGCTCTCCCTTCTACTGGAACAAGCACGAGCAGTCCAAGCAATCCATGCGCGGCAAGTGGTTCGTCTCGGGCGACAAGTACTCCCGCGACGAAGAGGGCCACTACTGGTACAGCGGCCGGTCGGACGACATGCTCAAGGTCGGCGGCATCTGGGTCTCACCCGTCGAGGTCGAGAACACGCTCATCGGACACCCCGCCGTCCTGGAAGCGGGCGTCATCGGCCAAGAGGACGACGACGGCCTCATCAAGCCCAAGGCGTGCGTGGTCCTGGCCGAGGGCCACGAGGGATCGGACGCCCTGGCCGGGGAGCTGACGGCGTTCGTCCGGGAGAAGATCGCCGCCTACAAGCGCCCCCGCTGGTACGAGTTCGTCGACGCCCTCCCCAAAACCGCCACGGGGAAGATCCAGAGGTTCAGGCTCCGGGAAAAGGCTTAAAACCTTGGGGGGGGACATTTTGAAAACTGTCCCCCCCAATCCCCCCCCTCGAAAACTTTCGTTTGGCGATAGAGGGCGGCCGGGGAGTCCAGGCCATCGGCGATAACGCCCGCTTCTGTAGGTCAATCGCCCTATTTCTCGGATCTTAAAAGTAATAACCCATTAAATTCATTGCGATTTCGTCTTTGGGTTTGAATCGTACTTTTATGTTGTTCAGCCGCTCCGGTCGCCAGCAGAAGACATCGCCGATCGTTCTCTGTCCCAATCCAATCAATTTTTCATCCCGGCAGGTGCAGTCCATATAACGAAATCAATACGAAATCGTTGGCCCGGCAATCATTTTTTCGGTCTGAGTGGAGGGGTCAGGAGTTTAGTTTATCGTTTTCCGTTGTGATCAGCGGATTTGACGCCAAACGAGTTCGGAGGGACACGACCGCAGGATCAGGTTGCACGAATGTCGAACCATGGGAATAAAATCATGTGGAATCATGGGGATGCCATGCCTATTTGGAAATTAAGTATGATGTCCCCTTAATTTCCCCACGTTCGAGGACAATCCGGATGATGTAAGAGTCGACCCGGCGCCGTGACCGGGACCTCAGCGCGGGTTCCTTACGCGGGGGATCCTGAGCGTCCGGGACACGGCCCCCGGCCGGAAGACCTCCAGCAAACCGAGACACCTCTTTCCGTCGTACCCCCCGACCGCATAGAGGCGCCGCCCGATGACCGCCGCGGCCAACGACGAGCGGCCCGAGGGCATGGGCGGGCCGGTCCTCCAACCGTTCGTCGCCGGGTCATAGATTTCCAGCGTGGCGAGAAGCTTCTTGCCAATGCTGCCGCCAACGACATAGAGCTTGCCATCAATGACTCCGGCGGCCGCTCCGGCTCGCGCGGCGGACATGGGGGCTTTGGCGCTCCATCGGTTGGTCCCGGGGTCGTAGACTTCCAGCGCAGGCGTTGGCTTGCCCCATTCGCCTCCCCCGGCGACATACAGTTTGCCGCCGATGACCCCGACAGCCGCATCGGCGTGGGCGTGGCGAGCGTCGCGAAGCCGAGACCAGGCGTTCCTGTCGGGGTCATAGACGTGAAGAGATTTTCTGAAGCCCGAGTGGCCGTCGCACGCGGTCAGGACGTAGAGCCTTCTTCGGATCACCCCGGCCACCGAGCAGGCGCTCAGGGTAGGCATGTTCGCCCCGCGGCGCCACCTGTCGGTCCCCGGGTCATAAATCAACAGCGAGCGCGTGGGAATGGGCGGGCGGATACGCCACCCGCCCGCCAGGTAGAGCTTGCCGTCGATCACCCCGACCGCGCCGCCGTACCGGCCCGCATTGCCGGAATCCACTTTCGGGAGGGCCGCCAGCCTCCGCCATGAGTCGGTCGCCGGGTCGTACACCTCCAGAACGGGTGAGTCCCCTTTGCCATCATGCCCTCCCACGACAAAAAGGCGTCCTCCAATCGTGGCGGCGAGGAGGGAGTTTCGCGCCGTGGGCATGGAATCCCCGCGGGTCCAGCCGGCCGGGCGGGTGCGGGGGGCGGCCCCTATGTGTTTCGGGAGCCTTGCCAGCCCCTGACGCACCTTCGCCAGAAGGTCCGCGACCCCGGGGTCCTCGCCCAACACTTTCTTCGCGGAATCCAGGTAGGCTTCCGCCCGCTTCCACTGCTTCGCTCGAATCCTCGCCTGCGCCCAAGTTTGTATTTTTCGCCAATGGCCCTGAGGTAGCGGATTGCTTCCGGATTACCGGGCACGATTCCCAGCACCTTTTGAAGCGTGTCGAAGGCGTTGTCGCCCTTGGGGCTCGTCAGGCGGTTCAACCCAATTTGTGCTTCGGCCTTTTTGAGAAGGGCGGCTTCCCTTGTCGCCGGGTAGTACTTGGGGCCAACTTCCCGTCGGCCAGATCCCGGACGATTGCGAGGAGCCGCGCATCGCCCTCCCCGTCCAGCACCTTCTTCGCTTCCTCGTATTCGACGCCGGATAGCCGACCCTCCTGCAAGAGCTTGACGAGCTTCATCCGCCGGACGCGAAACTTCTTGGTCACCCCCGGATTCAGACTCACGAGAAGACCCGCCGAGAGGTTGCCGATCAGCTTGGGCCGCTGGCGGTTGCCCCGCCGCATGGCCTCGTCCGTTACACGCCGCCTGACGTGCGCCCAGACCTCCTCCAACTCCACCGCGCCGTCCTAGTTGGTGTCGGCCTTTCCCTTGAGCGCCTGGACCAGATAGTGCGTGAAGACGCCCTGGCGAAGCTCTTTGGACTCCAGTGACAGCTCCTTGCCGTCGCTTGCGGTGATGGTCACCCGCCCCGTGCCCTGGAACTTTTTGAAGAAATCCTGGTCGAACAGGGCCTTGGGCTTGTCCTCCTTCGCGACGATGGCGGCGGAGTAGCACGAGTCCAGGAACGTGATGAGACGCTTGGCGCGAATCCTCCCGAGCTCGCGGGTGATATAGGCGTTGCCGACAGCCGTGGCCCCGAGGTCGTCGATCTCGGCGTCGTACGGGACCCAGTACGTCCCGCCTTCCTCGGGCGCGCCGTGGCCCGAGCAAAAGACGATGACCATGTCTTCGGGGCGGGCGTTTCTGCGAAGCCACGTGAAGTGGCGGCGGATGTTTTTGGCCGTCGCCCGCTCGTCCAGGAGCAGCTTGACGCGCTCTTTCGGGAAGCGGCCGTGGTTCGGGTCCGTGAGGACGGCGTACATGGCCTTGGCGTCCGCCGCGGTGTAGTCCAGCTTGGGGATGCGCTTGTCCTGATACCTGTCGATTCCGATGAGAAGGGCGAAGCGCCTTCCCTGCGCCATCTCCTCCTGAATGCGGGCGGGCAGGACGCCGATGGTCTTGGTCTGGGCAAAGAGGGAGGAGGCCAGGAGAACTGAGGCCAGAACGCCAATCAGGACGCTGCGCCGGAACCGCATGACGTGCCCCCATCGGGTGCGCGGGGTCTATTTCTTGTTGGATTAACAACCGGAATTGTAACGAAGTTCCCGGACCAGGGGAAGCCTGAATTTTTGGGCGAGCCCCGGCGGGCCACGCTTGAGGAGGAACACTTTCTTGAAATGTCAGCCGACCCCGTTGACCGATACTCCCGTTCTCCCTCCGCCTGTCATTCCGAGCGACGGGCATGATCTTTTGAAAATCCAATCTCCAACCGCACGCCCGCCGGTCCTCTCGACTCGATGACGCGGCGTTTTCGTCTCGCGCCCCGCCTCCCTGTATAATCAAGCGGCGCGCCTGCCGAGAAAACGCGCACCGCATTCGCCGGACGCCGGGATATGCGCATCCCGAAAGGAGAATGAGCATGCCGAAGGATTTGAGGACCTTTATCGACCAAGTCGCGGAGAAGCGGCCCGATGACATCGTCCGCGTGGACCGGGAGGTGGACCCCAAGCACGAGCTCACCGCCGTCGTCGAAAAACTGGAGCGGGCGGACCGGTATCCAGCCGTCTACTTCGAGAAGGTCAAGGGCTCGAACCTCCCTTCCATCATCAACCTGACGGCCTCTTACGAGCGGCTGGCCATGGCCCTGGACACCTCGGTGGACCGAATGGTCGAGACCTTTTGCGAGCGGGAGGAAAACCCAATCCCTCCGGTGGAGGTCTCCGACGGGCCGGTCAAAGAGGTGGTCCTGACGGGGGACGACGCCGACCTCTCCGTCCTCCCGATCACCACCCACAACGCCCTGGACGCGGGTCCCTTCATCTGCTCCGGACTGGGGATTTGCAAAGACCCGGAGACCGGCAAGCACAACGTCGGCATCTACCGGCACCAGGTCCACGACAACAAGACCTTGGGCAATTGGATCTATGAGGCCCATCACGGCTACCACGTCTGGCAGCGCTATTCGGAAATGAACGAGCCCATGCCCTTCGCCATCGCCATCGGCCATCACCCCGGGGCGGTCATGGGGGCGGTCTCGCGCTATCCCGGCGTCGGCGGCGAGTTCGACGGCTCGGGCGGTCTGATGAATGAGCCCATGGAGATCGTCCCGGCCTCGACCGTC
>JASLXW010000223.1:238-6861 GCA_030740135.1 Nitrospinota bacterium | reverse complement strand
GCCCAATTTTCTTGATTCTCTCGCCGATGGGGATTTGGTTTCGGAGGAACGAGACCCCTGCTTGCCGCCCCGGTCACTGAACCCGACCGCGTGGGTGAATGCGGCCTCTCAAGGGAGAATGCGCCCCAAAACGGTATCGGAGTGAAAATTATCGGGAGGACGCTTGTCGAACAGTGGGGATGAAGAGCCGCCGGCCGAAGCGCTTGAACTCGCCGATGATTCGCTGGCCCTCCCGTCCGGTCACGTAATCGATGAGGGCCCGCGCAAGGTCGAACTTGACGTGGGGATGCCGGGCGGGGTTGACGGCGATGATTCCGTAAGGATTGAACAAACGCTTGTCCCCCTCCACGATCACCCGGAGGCGGAGCCTTCCCCGATAAGCGAGATACGTCGCCCGGTCGGAAAGGGTGTAGGCCCGCATTTCGTCGGCGATGTTCAGCGCATTTCCCATATCCTGCCCGACTTCCCTGTACCACCCCCCGGAGGGTTTCATTCCCGCCGCCTTCCAAATCGCCCGCTCCTTTTTGTGGGTGCCCGAATCGTCTCCCCGCGAGATGAACGCGCCGGCGGTCTCCGCAATCCGCAAAAGCGCCCGGGCGGCGTCCTTCCCTCCGCGGATGCGGGCCGGGTCATCGGCGGGGCCCAGGATGACGAAGTCGTTGTACATGAAGGACCTGCGGCCGACCCCGCACCCTTCCCGGACAAATCTCCGTTCGGCCTCGGGCGCGTGCACCATGACAACGTCCACGTCTCCATTCCTTCCCAGGTTCAACGCCCTGCCCGTCCCGACGGGGATCACGTCCACCTGGACGCCCAGCCGCTTCTCGAAGGGGGGGAGCAGCGCATCCAACAACCCGGAATTGGCCGTGCTCGTCGTCGTCGCCAGCCGGAGTCTCTGCCGCGCGCAGGCGTCCCCGTCCAGCCCTCCCCCCAGGAACATGAGGGCAAGCCCGGACACGAGGAGAACACCCGACTTGCGGAAGACCGTCATCTCTCGAATGAATGTCCGCATATCTCAACCGGCGGCGTGGTTCGGAATCGCGCCCCGACGCCCCCGCGTCATTTCCGATCATCCCCGCAACCGATCCCGTCAAACCGCAAGACCGTGGACCCCCTCACCCCTCGGCCCGCACCTCATCGGCGGACGAAACCGGAAACACAACGACCCGCATGGGCTCCACCGTGATGGTGACGCGCGTCTCGAGATCGAGAATAAAATCCCAAGGCGTCAGACTTCGGACGGTCCCTCCGGTCGGAAGCGCAATCACGTACAGGTTGTCCGAGCCGCGAAAGTGCCTCTCGACAACGGAGGCTTCACCGTCCGACGACGGGATGACATCCACGTCGGCCGGCCGGATCACCGCCTCGACCTTCGTCCCGTCCTTCAGGGGCGCATCGGCCGGGACAGACAGAAAGTTGCCGAGGGCGGTCTCCACGCGGTCATTTTGAATCACGCCCGGTATCAGGTCCGCCAACCCCAGGAAACGCGCCACAAAAAGGGTCCGGGGGTTGTGGTAGAGGTTTTCCGGGGTGTCCAGCTGCTCGATTCGCCCCCGGTTCATGACGGCGATGCGGTCCGAAAGGTCAAAGGCCTCCACCTGGTCGTGGGTCACGAAAACAGCGGTCATCCCCGAACTCCGCAGGATTTCCTTGACCTCGCGGCGGACTTGGCGCCTCCTGTCGGCGTCCAGGTTGTTGAAAGCCTCATCGAAAAGAATCACGTGGGGGCTCGGCGCCAGCGCCCTGGCCAGGGCGACCCGTTGCTGCTGTCCGCCCGAGAGCTCATGGGGGTGCCGGTCTCCCAGCCCCCCCAGGCCGACCATCCCCAGGACTTCCTGTATCCGATCCTCCCGGGCTCCGGCCGCCCACCGGTGAAGGCCGAATCCCGCGTTCTTGGCGACCGTCAGGTGGGGGAACAGGGCCAGGTCCTGAAAAACCATGCCCACGCCCCGCCGTTCCGGCGGACTCCAAAGATTGCGGGCCGCCACCTCGTTGCCGTCGATGAGGATCCGGCCCATCCCGATCCGCTCGAACCCGGCCACCAGGCGGAGAACGGAGGTCTTGCCGCATCCGCTGGGGCCGAGGAGGGTCAGGAGCTCCCCCTGCCGCACATCCAGGAAGAAATCGTCCACCGCCCAGGGCTCCGCGGGTCCGTACCGGAGATGGGCGTTCTCCATCCGGACGATGGGCCGGCCGGGGTCCCCAGCCTTCGGACTCGACATGGCGACGGTTCAGCTCCTCATGAAAAACTCGCGGAGTTCAAAGGCTGGAATCCACAGATTTCACAGATGAAAACAGAAAGGTAAGAATCTGAAACGTTACCGGGCGCTGAATCATCTCATGCCCCCCGTGTCGTCTTTTCAAAATCCGTGCAATCTGTGTCATCCCCGCCTGCGCGGGGACGGCGTCTGTGGATCCACCCCCCCGGCGTCACGGGCCTTCGCGCTTTACAATCAGAATCATCGCCAGCATCGAGAACAATAACAAGATGAGGGCCGGCGCGGCCGCTTCAGCGAAAAAGGCGTCCTCCATCCGGTCGAAGACCATCGCCGCCAGCGGACGGAACCCGATCGGGCTCAGCAACAGGGTGGCGGGCAGCTCCTTCATCGTCGTCAGGAAGACCAGCGCCCCTCCGGAAAGCACGCCGGGCAAGACCAGGGGAAGGGTGATGGTCCGAAACACGTTGCGGGCCGAGCGCCCGAGGCTGCGCCCCGCCTCCTCCAAGTTCTTCGGAACCTGCAACAACGACGCGCGCGTCGATCCGACGGCCTGAGGAAGAAAGAGCACGACATAGGCGAAGACCAGGACCGGAAGCGTCTGGTAGTAATTGAACACACGGGAGACCCCCCGCGCGGCTTGGGGGCCCAGTCCGAAGAACCGCCCCAGGGAAGCGACCTGCTCGGGCAGAAAGAGGGAGAAGTAAACCAGGGCCAGAGCAACCACAAGTCCCGGCAGTGCAAACCCGGTGTACGTCGCGCGCTCGATCAGCACACTCCACCTTCCCGGACGGCGGACGCTGAGGACCGCGACCGGGATCGCCGTCACGACGCACGCCGCCGCCGCCAGGACCGAAGCCCGAACCGAATCCCATGTGGATTGCCACACCCAGCTCAGGTCGAGCGACGGATCCCCCAACCCCTGGAAGAACCAATAGCCCACCGTCCCGGCCGGGATGGCCAGTCCCAGGATCACCATCAGCCCGCAGAAAAACAACGCGGGCGCCGTCCAAAAACGCAAGGGAACCCGGGGCCGGTCCAACAAGGTCCGCACGCCCCGGACTTCATACCGGCCGCGGCTCCGAAAGAGCAGCTCCGCCGCCAGAATGGCCAGCGTCAGGACCACCAGAAACAGGGCCAGAATCGCGGCCCGCTGGCGGTTGAACAAAGACTCCTGCTCTAGAAAGATCACATACGTGAAGGACCGGAACTCGAGCATCGCCACGGCGCCGAAGTCGCTGATCACGTACAGGGCGACGAGCAGCCCGCCGGCGAACAGGGCGGGCCGAAGCAGGGGCAGGGACACGTGGAGGAGGGTCTTCGTCACGCCCAGGCCCAGGCTCCGCGAGGCCTCGACCCACCCCGGGTCCATCCTCAGCCATTGGGCGCGCACGGGCAGCATCACGTAGGGATAGGTCAGCGAGGTCAACAGCAGGGCCGCGCCCCAGAAACTCTCCCGCAGCGTCAGCCCGAGCGGCGCGAGGATGGACTTGCCGATCCAGGTGTTCGGGCCGAAGGCGGCCAGATAGGCGTAAGCGCCGATATAGGAAGGAACGGCCAGCGGCAGGCTCAACAGAACGGCCCACACCTTGGCCCCCGGTAGGTCGGAGCGCGACGTGACCCAGCCGCCCACCACCCCGACGAGGCACGCGAAAAACGTCGTCACCGCGGCCAGGCCCAGCGTATTGAGCAGGTAACGGCCCACCACGGGCCGCAGGAGCGTCTGGAGAAACTCCCCGCCCGACCCGTCCAGCGACCGGACCAGCAGATACGCGGCGGGGAGCACCATGGCCAGCGCGACACCTCCCCCCAGACTCCACAGGGCGACGACGCCGAAGGAAATCCGCCCCCCCGGGGGGGCCGCTACTGAGAGGTCCGCCGAAATGGATGTTGAACGCATGACTTCAACCCGCCCTTCACGGCAACGGAAACCCGGTCAAAGGGAGATGCCCGCCCGTCCGCCTCCCACCCGCCCACAAAATCAGAATACCCCAATTTCTCGATCCCTTCATGAACTGTCCCCCGACGTAGCGGGAAAAATGACCGATTCGAAGGCCATCGGCTACGCGGAGGCACCTCCGATCCCGAAGGCCAGCCGGGGGTTCGACGCCTTCACGCCGGGCGTCCGGAGCGGTGTTCGACCCAACATGCTGCGGATGGGGTTCATTGTCGAGGATTTCACCGACAAGACTCGAAATTAATTCCTGTTCACATCGTCCCGTTTCGTTTATCCTGCGGGAAAAGACGCCGGGAGGACACCCACCCCTCCGGGAGGGGCCTTCGCGTTCCCTGACCTGATCGATGCCGGGCGCCGCCTCCGGGCTCGCCGGCGGTAAAGGAAATCACGCGTGACCGACCGCAAGGCGGACCCCCCGGTCCAACCCGTCGTCTCCATGCAGGGGATCACCAAACGGTTCCCCGGCGTCATCGCCAACGAATCCGTCGACCTGGACATTCTCGAAGGGGAGATACACACCCTCCTCGGAGAAAACGGCGCCGGAAAAAGCACCCTGATGAACATCCTGACGGGGATCTACCGGGCCGACGCCGGCCGGGTGTCCATCCGAGGTCGGCCCGTGCACTTCCGGTCCCCCCGCGACGCCATCGCCCGGGGGATCGGGATGGTCCACCAGCACTTCAAGCTCATCCTCTCCCACACCGTCGCGGAAAACATCATCCTCGGCCTCAGCGGCGGGTCCGTGAAGCTCAACCTGAGGGACGTGGAGGCGCAGACCGCGCGCCTTGCCGAGCAGTACGGCCTCAAGGTGGACCCGCGGGCCTACATCTGGCAGTTGTCCATCGGCGAGCAGCAGCGCGTGGAGATCCTGAAGATTCTCTTCCGCGGGGCCAACATCCTCATCCTCGACGAGCCCACCGCCGTCCTGACCCCCCGGGAGTCCCGCGAGTTCTTCGAGACCCTCCGGGCCATGACCGCGGAGGGGCACTCGGTCGTCTTCATCTCCCACAAGCTCGATGAGGTCATGGCCATCTCCCACCGGATCACGGTCCTGCGCGGCGGCCGGGTCGTGGGGGCGGCCGCCCCCCGGGAGACCAACACGCGGGAGCTCTCGAAAATGATGATGGGCAAAGAGGTCCTGTTCGACGTCCAACGCCGGGGCGAAGCCGCGGGCGAAACGCTCCTGGAAGTGGAGGGCCTGACGGCCTTGAACGACCGGGGGCTCCCCGCGTTGAGGGGGGTCGGCTTCACGGTCTCGGCGGGCGAGATCCTCGGGTTCGCCGGCGTCGCCGGAAACGGCCAGCGGGAGCTGGCGGAGTCCCTCACGGGCCTGCGGCGCCCGACCGGGGGGAAGGTCCGGCTGGGCGGCCGGGAGATGGGCGGCGTCCCCGCCCGGGAATTCATCGAGGCGGGGGTGGCCTACGTGCCGGCCGACCGGACCGGCGTGGCCTCGGTGGGAAACCTGTCCCTTTCGGAAAACGTCGTTCTCAAGCAATATCGGGACGACCGGTTCGCCAACGGCCCCTTTCTGGACCGGGAGACCATCGACACGTTCGCCGACGGCCTCATCGACCGATACAACATCGCCACCCCGGGGCACGACACGGCGGTGCGGCTGCTCTCGGGCGGGAACCTTCAGAAGGTCATTCTGGCGCGGGAGATCTCCTCCCACCACAGGCTGCTCATCGTCATGTCTCCCACCCGGGGTCTCGACGTCGGCGCCACCGACTTCATCCGAAACACCCTCGACGGGCACCGGCGGGAGGGAACGGCGATCGTCCTGATCTCCGAAGACCTCGAAGAGCTTCTGTCCCTGAGCGACCGCATCGCCGTGCTGTTCGACGGAGAGATCATGGGAACGCTCCCGGTGGACCGGGCGGAGACCGAAACGCTGGGCCTGATGATGGCGGGGGCCAAGCGGCTGACCAACGCCTCGGGGGAAGCGGCCGCGGCCGCCCCGCCCTCCCCTTCCGCCGGGGAGCCCCGGTGATGGCTTCCCTCCGGTTGGAGATGCGGCTCGAGCGGCCCAAGTCCCTCGACTACCTGATCCCGGTCGGGTCGATCCTGTTGGCGCTGACTGTCGGCGGGCTGATCCTCCTCGGGGCGGGGGCGAATCCCCTGGCCGCTTACTGGGAGATGTTCTCCGAGGCGCTCGGCACCGGGTACGGGATCTCCGAAACCCTGGTCAAGGCCACGCCCTTGATGCTTTGCGGGCTGGGGGTGATGATCACCTTCAAGATGCTCTTCTGGAACATCGGGGCCGAAGGCCAGCTCCACATGGGCGCCTTCGCGGCCACCTACGTCGTTCTCACCGGCTGGGAGGGTTCGGCCTGGACGATGATCCCGACGATGATGCTCGCGGGAATGGTCGCCGGGGGCGTCTGGGCGCTGATCCCCGCGCTGCTCAAGGTCAAGCTGAAAGTCAACGAGATCATCACGACGCTCCTCAT
>JASLXW010000223.1:0-228 GCA_030740135.1 Nitrospinota bacterium | reverse complement strand
CCCGTGGAAAGACCCGGGCACGCTGAACTTCCCCCTGACCAAACAGTTCCCGGCGGGCGCCCAGCTTCTGCGGTTCGGCGACACCCGCGTCCACCTGGGGATCATCTTCGCCGTCGTGGCCGCCGTTATCCTTTATTACCTCCAAGAGCGAAGCCGATGGGGGTTTGAGATCGCGGTGATGGGCGAGAATCCCCGGGCCGCCGAGTATGCGGGGATGAAGACCGGCCG
>JASLXW010000222.1 GCA_030740135.1 Nitrospinota bacterium | reverse complement strand
TCCGCTTCATGGCGGACCTCCTCGCCCGGTCAGCCCCAATTCTCCCTTATTTCAAACCCGCTCTTAATGGGGAGCACTATACGACCCCATCTCCGTACATTATTGTCTATTGTGCAAAACTTGACCCCATTTCTTTCCATCTCTTTTCTCCCCCAGAGCCGCAAACACGGGCCGCCTCAATAAACCAATCGAAAGACCGGGGATCTCTCAGCCTGTTGTCTGTTGACAGATCTGACGAGATGTTAGAGATTCAAACAGGAGGGATTTGCATCTGAACCGGCATCGCCGAGGCGTCGCGGCTTCAGCCTCCGGGGCTCCCCCAAATCGAAGGCCGCCGAGCATGCGGGCGAGAGGACGATGAATCGAAGGTCAAACACCTCCTCCCATGGACGGAAACCGCTCATCCTGATCATCGGCGAGGTGTCCAAATCCTCGCTCGATCAGGCCCTGTCCACGCACGGCTATCAAACAACTCACGAAGAGGACCCGGCCCGGGGGCTCCAGAGCGCCGAGCGCCATTGGCCCGACCTCGTCCTTCTGAACCTCCGGTCATCGGACGCGGCGGGTTGCGAATTTCTCCAGAACGTCCGGGACCTTCCGCATCTCAATCACCTGCCGGTCGTCATCATCATGAACGACAACAAACCCGAGATCCGGATGAACGCCTTGGAAATCGGCGCGGACGATTGCATCTCGCGCCCCTACGACGCGCACGAGCTTTTGGGCCGCATCGACGCCGTTTTGCGCCGAACCCTCCAACAGATGACCCACCGCAGGATCCAAACCGGCCTGGTCAACTACCTGGCCGGCCATTATCAGCGCAGAGGCTACGAGGTCTTTTCCCCCTATCTGCCTGAGACACCCGCCGTTTCGGGAAATTGGCGCGGCCCGCCGCCGGATCTGACAATCGTCCGCGATGGCCGGACAATCGCGGTCGGCGCCGAATCCATCCAGTCGCTCCTGCGTGAAGACACCCCCGACCGCTGGATCGCCTTTCTCGAAAACGACATTGAAGGGCTTTGGATTGTAGTTCGCGACCGGGCGAGCGGGCGCATCGCCAACCGGATCCGAAAGGCGCTGAAGCTTCCCTTTCAAGTCAGCCGGGTTCGCCACCGCTCCGAGAGCCTGGAAACCCCGAAGATCCGCTCCCTCCGGTTAAAGAAGAAGCAACGACGCGCCATCGCGATCGGAGGCGTCGCCATTGTCTTGCGGGTCAGCGTCGGACTCACCCATCCGGGCTCGGTCCTGCTGACGCTGGGAAGCAGCGCCATCGAGTGGTTTGTGCTTCAGGCCAAGCACTATCAGCCCAAAGACATTGAACGCCAACTGATGCAGAAAGCCGCGGCCAAGGGCCAAAAGAAATTGATGAGGCGCGGGGGCGGAGCGTATGGACGCGCCCGAGGCAGACGGGGGAGGTGATGATCGGCAGACCGGCCTTCGACCCCACTCCCGCGCGCACGGCCTATTGGCCCGCGTCCGGCTTCTCGGGCAGGGCTCCGCGGGGCTTCTCGACCCGATAAAGCTTCATCCTCTCCGTTGAATCCGCCAGACGCCGAAGGTTCCGCTCCAGAAACGCCTCGACAGCCCGAAGGTTTTTCGCCCCCCGTCGGCGGTCCGGTTTGGCCCAGGCCGGGGCGTCCCGGTGCAGGACCACGTACCGGATTCCGGCCTTCGACAATCCTTCCGTGGACATGACGGGCGCAGGCCCCGCTAAGCGTTCGGGCGCGCTCAACAACCGCAGAAACGGCTCCTGTTCGATGAACCGCAACGCCGATCGATTGACGTGCGATATCGTCCCCCCCGTGATGGGACGGCCGTGGTGGATCTGGGCGAACATGTAGGCTTCCCCTTCCGTCCAACCCCGAACGGGAACTTCGAGTATGGCGAACCGGCCCTCATCGCGCGCGATCTTTCGATAAACGGAAGAAACCCTCACCTCCCGGACCGGCAACGGGGCCGCCCAGAACTCAAAGAGAATCCCGAGCGACGCGAGACCCGCCGCCGACCATCTCACCCTCCGGCTCCGTCCCCTCGAGAGCTCGCGCAGACCCAGACCGACCAGGACCGCCAGGCAGAGGAGCGCGACCGAGACAAACCGGCCGGGGTCGCGCGCGGCGTTCAGGAGCGGGACCTTCTGGACGAACCAGTTGTAGGGAAGCCGCGTGAAATCCAGCTGCTCGCTTCCCCCGACCTGAAGATCCGGCCCCAGCGCCAGGAGACAAAAGGCGATCGCCGCCGCCGCCCAGAACATCGCCCCCTTTCGCCACGCCCGGGCGGCTCCCAACGCGCCCAGGCTCAAGGCGACAACCCCGAGGGAAACCGTCCCTTCCTCCAGGCTGGCCGAAAAGGCGCCGTACAGGGACTGAAGGGCGCTCCATCCGCGCGTCCACGGGTGGAAGGGAGACGGAAGAAAAAACGCCAGAAGGTCCGCGGACGCGCTCTTGGCCTCTCCGCTCAGCTTTCCAAAATCCCCGCTGAACGCGGCCTGAATCATCGGCGCCGCAAAAGGCGACAGCAGAAGTGCGGCCATCAACCCGGCGACGCAAAGCGCAGCGATCTGTGGACCTTTCCGCATGGGCTTGTCGCGATCGACCGCGAACCAGATCGAGAAAAACAATGTGAAGTAGAGGGCGAAAACCCCGTAATGCCAGGAAGACATGGCCAGCAAGGTGAAGACAACGCCCGCCACGACGCCCCGCGCGCCCGATGGCCGGTCCCGCAATCTCAACAAGGCCAGGACATAAAACGGTAAGAACTGGACGGAGGTCACGGTCAAATGCTGAACGTGAGAAAAGTGGAAAGGAGAAAACGCCAGGATCAGCCCGGCGGCAAGACTGGACGGCAAGTCTCCCCCGGTGACCCGAAGCGTGAGTCTGTAAGTCCCGTACGCGGTTAATGGAAATGTAGACAGATACGCGAGGTTGTACGTTCCCGCCAATCCCAGAAATCCCTGGAGGGGGATCCCGAGAATGAGCGTGTTGTAGAAAGAGAGGGTGTGAAACGCGAGATTCGCCCCCTCGGGATAAAAAAGCATCCTGGTGAAAAACGGACTCATCCCATCATCCCAAACGGCCTTCTTGACCCACCAGAAATTCCAGAGGGATTGATAATCATCCTGCCCGTATCCCGGGATTGCCGAAAAGAACCCCCACGCCACGGGATACGTCGCCAGGATCGCGATGATCCCGTAACCGGCTAGAATGACGGCCTCGCGAAGCCAGGCCGCACGGTTTCTTCGGTTTGCGATCCCGGTCACGGCGGCGGAATGCATCGCACCTGATTCATCCGGATTCCTCACCCACGGATCGACGCAAGGAGGGGAAGGGGGGAGTGCGGAACCCCGCATGGAAGGTCAAGCGGGGCGGGGGGGCCGGGGTGCGGGCCGGTGGACCCTTGGGTCGATGGACCCCCCAACCCGGCTGAATGCCGTGAAAGAACGTCGTAGATTGATTCAACGAATTAATCAATCAGGACACGAGATTTTATTGTCCAACACCCACCTTCGCTGAAGACACATAATCCTCAATCCGAATGTCTTCCACCCCCGGGATCTCCAAGCGGTCCGGGTAGTCGTAGGGCAGGCCCATGGGGATTGTGGCGTCGATCCCCATCTTCGTGACCATCCCGTCTCTGGCCAATCGCGTGATCGTGTACGTCGTCGGATCGAGCCGGTTCCCCCGCGCGCCCGGGATCATCACGATGTCCCGGTCCGCCACGACACGGGTGGCGATCGCCCAGTTCACGTCGCTCTCGTTGTTGATGTCGATGTCCGGGTCAACGACGACGACGAACTTCAAGTACGGACTCATGGAAAGAGTTGCGAGGATCACGTTCTTGGCATCGCCCTCGTTGACCTTTTCCAGCGAGACGTAGGCCACATACCGGACGCCGGAATTCGGCAAGGCGACTCCCCGTACGGTCGGAACGACCTTTTTCAGTTCGGACAGGAGAAACCCTTCGCTCAGCGGGGTCTGGATATAGAGGTGCTCCACGACGATCCCGACGTTCTGGTACATGGCGTCCCGGCGGTGTGTGACGGCCTTCACTTGAATCTCCGGGGCGTCCACGATTTGGCCGTAATATTGATGGAACTCCCCGAAGGGGCCTTCGGTCTGTCTCACGTTGGGCAGGATTTCCCCCTCGATGACGATCTCCGCCTCCGCCGGCACCTCGAGGGGGATGGTCTTGCAGGGGACAAGCTCGACGGGCTCGCCGAGCAGCCCGCCCACGACGGCGTACTCATCCTCCCCCATGGTGTCCGCGACGGGGCTTACGCCGCCGATGTGCAGGGCCGGGTGCATCCCCAGGATGATCGCGACGGGCAGGGCCTCTCCCTTCTCCTCGCAGTGTTTATGGGCGTATTGAAGGTGCTTGCCCCAACTGTAATAAATCCCCAGGCGATCCTTGCCGAGCAGCTTATGACGGAAGATCCCCAGGTCCCGATGTCCCGTGTCCGGATCGACCGAGACCGTCACCCCAATCGTGATATAGGGGGCGTCGTCCCTGGCGCTGTGGGTGATGACGGGGAATTTCGTCAGGTCCACGTCGTCGCCCGTGACGACCACTTCGTGGACGGGCGCGTCGGCGGCCTGTTCAGGGGACAGGGTGACGGGCGGGATCTTCTCGCCCATCCGGTCGGCGATGGCCTCGGAAAGCCCCTCCACCGGCAGGCTCAGCGCCAGGGCGTACTTCTTCCGGTCCGCCAGGACGTTGGAGATGACGGGATGCTCGGAGCCGCGGACGTTCTCGAAGAGAACGGCGTTGCCCCGGCCGTCCAGGTCCAGCCGCCGGATGAACGCCGGGATTTCATACTCGGTGGACACCTCGCGCTCGACCCGCAACAGGTCGTCGGGATAGCGCATCTCGAGCTCGGCGAGAAACGTCCGCAGATTCTGCCCCATGGCTCCAGCCCTTTCGGTCCAAGAGATTCACAACCCGTCGGGAGCGGTCTTTCAGTCGAAGCCGTCCGTCCACTCCTCCAGATACTCTTCCAGCTTCACGCCCTCGGCGCCGGGAATCTGCGTCGGCTGGGGGATTTCGTACGGCAGGCCGATGGGCGTCGTGGCGTCGATCCCCAGCCGGGTCACCATCTCCCCCCTGCCCCTGCGCGTGATCTCGTACGCGGTCGGGTCTTCCGATTCCCCCAGGACGCCGGGGACCATGAACAGGTCGCGGTCGGCGACCACCCGGGTGGCGAGCACCCACAGGACCTCACGGTCCACTTCCATCGCGACATCGGCGTCCACGGCAAAGACGGTCTTCACGCCGGGGATGGTCCCGAGGGCCGCCAGGATGGCCTTCTTGGCCTCGCCCATCCGTTTCTGGTCCACCTTGACGTACGCGTGATAACCGTTCGATACGGCCGGGATCCGGACGTCCAAAACCGCCGGGACGGCCGACTGGAGAACCTCCAGGGCCTGGGCCTCACGGATGGGGGTGGGGAGGAAAAGCCTCTCGCCGAAGATCCCCGCGGCCTGGAAGATGGCGTCCTCGCGCCGGGTGACGGCGCTCACGCGCAGGACGGGCGCGGTCCTCTCCCGGCCCTCGTAGCCGATGGGAGAGGCGGGGGCCCGCAAGGTCGCGCCGTCGCCGGGCGAGATGCTCCCCTCGATAACGATCTCGGCCTGGGCCGGCACGGGGAGATCCCCCGCCAGGCTCCGCGTGACGGAGAGGGACTCTCCCATCAGCGATCCGATGCGGCCGAGGGATTCGGGACCGTCCGCCCCGACGGCGGCGGATAGATAAAACGCCGGGTGCATCCCGATCACCAGCGCCGCGTCCAAGGGTTTTCCTTCCTCCGCGGCGGCCGAGACGCAGGCGGCCAGGGGGGAGTCCTCCGCGGGGAGAATCCCCAACGCGTCCTTCCCTAGCACAACCGTTTGGGGAAGGCTGACGGTCACCGCGCCCGAGCGGGGGTCCCGCGCGACGGCGGCGCCCATCAGGAGGCTCGGGGCCTCGTCCGACTCGGCATGCGTCAGGATGGGGAGCTCGGAGAGGTCAACCTCCCCTCCCGTGCGCTTGACCTCGTGAACCGATCCGGTTTGGACCTGTACGGGAGGAAGGAGCGCCTTCAACTTGTCCCGAAGCGTGCTGGAATAGTCTTCGGAATCCGGCGCCAGGCCCAGGGCAAGACTGGCCCGCGCGCGATTGGTGAGGAGGTTGCCCACCACGGGAAGAGGGTTTCCCTCGACGGAGGAGAAATAGACGGCGGCCCCGCGCCTCTCCCGCCGGGCCTTCTCCAGGATGGCCGGAACCCGGTGCCGGGGAGAAACCGGCTTCTCGACGCGCAGGAACGCCTCGGGCAATTCGGCTTCAAGCGTAGTCAGGTAATCTCTCAGCGATTGAGGCATGGAGGAAACCTTCGATTTTCGGGCGAACTTTCAACCCGCTTCAGGTGGCGGCGGCTAAAGCGAGAAACCATATCGGGCCACAAAAAGACCGTTCAGCAAATCCAACACCCACCCCCGTAAGGCCAAGCCGCAGGCTTGGCCGCCAAAAGTTTTCGAGGGGGGGCCGGGGGGACAGTTTTCAAAATGTCCCCCCGGAGATTTTCTCCGCTTTTCTACAATAAGCGTTCCCCGCACTCCTTTGCTTAGGTTTGGATGAATTCATCGAGACTCAGCTCCTCCACACCCGGGATTTTCGCCCGCTTCGGGAACGGATCGTCGTATCCCGTCGGGACCGTGGCGTCCACACCGATCTTCGTCACCATCCCGTCCCGGCGGAGGCGGGTGATGGTGTACGTCATCGGGTCCAGCCGGTTCCCGCGCGCCCCGGGGATGATCATGATGTCCCGATCCGGCGCGACGCGCGTCGAGAGCGCCCAGAGGATCTCGTCCTCATTGAAGATGTCCACGTCCGTGTCGAAGACGAAGGCCCCCTTG
>JASLXW010000221.1 GCA_030740135.1 Nitrospinota bacterium | reverse complement strand
GTGCGCGCCCAGACCCACGAGGCACAGGATCATCGCCGTCCGGATGGCCAGCAGGAGCCATTCCTTCAGCTTGAACCTCCGGGACTTCCGCTTCTGCGACTGGAGGAGAAACTCCATCAAGGCGAACCGGACGGTTCGCGTCCGCCTGCGATGGATGAGGTGCACGAAGATAGGCACCGCCGCGCCCACCGCGCCCCAGAGAAAGATCGGGTTCAGAAAAGAAAACATGGGTTTCGGTCCGCCCTAACGGCCCCGGGACGCGAGATACCGGACGAGGGCCGTCTCCAGGGGAACGTCCGTCCGGAACAGTTGGTAGTCGATAAGGTCCCGCCGGCAGAGGGTCTTGTACTGCTCGACGAACTCGCCGACCAGATTCCGGAAGATGTCCCCGATGCCTTCCGGGTCCGCGGTGATCCGCCGATCCGCCTCGAGGTCGTCGAACCGGGTCATCCCCTCGAAGGGAAAGTCCAGCTCGTCGGCATGGAGGAGGTGGAAGACGATGACTTCATGCCTGCGGTGGCGAAAGAGGCGCAACCCGCGGACAACGTCGTCCGGCTTCTCGATCAGGTCCGATATCACCACAGTCAGCCCCCGCCGCCAGACGTCGGAGGCCGTCTTGCCCAGGACGCGCTGAATCCCCGTGGGTCCGGCGGGCTCTTCCCGCTCGAGGGCCTGGGCGATCGAGAGGAGCTGGGTCCGCTTTCCGCTCGCGGGCAGCGTCCGCCGCACGTCCTCCCCGAACAGAACCAGGCCGACCTGATCGCCCTGGGAGAGCAGCAGATACGCCAGGGCCGAAGCCAGGGAACACCCGTACTCGAACTTGCTCCCTCCCCCGCCTGCCCGATAGTCCATCGAGCCGCTGGCGTCGAGCAGGATCTGGGCTTTCAGGTTGGAGTCGACCTCGTGCTCTTTGATGAAGAAGCGATCCGAGCGGGCGTACACGTTCCAGTCCAGGTGGCGCAGCTCATCGCCCGGGGCGTACTCCCGGTGCGCGGTGAACTCCACGCTCACCCCCTTGAAAGGACTCCGGTGGATGCCCGAGAGGCTTCCCGCCATGACAAACCGGGACTCGAGCGTCCGCCGGGTGATCCGGTTCAGGAGACGGGGGTCCAGGTACTTCATGACGGAGCGTCCTTCATCCGGTCCGGTCCGGGGGGGAAGGGAGGGGGGATCTTCACGCGCCGGACGGAGATCCCTTCAGCGCGGCCTCCGGCTCGACGGAGGCGAGGAGCCGCTCGATGATGTCATCGGAGGTCACCCGATCGGCCTCGGCGTTGAAGTTCGTCAAAATGCGGTGGCGCAGGACGGCGCCCGCCAGCGCCCGGATGTCCTCTTCCGAGGCGTTGAACCGCCCGTTCAAAATGGCCCGCGACTTCGCGCCCAGAATCAGGTACTGGGACGCCCGGGGTCCGGCCCCCCAGCCGACGTACTCGCGGACAAAGTCCGGGGCGTCCTCGTGGTCGGGCCGGGAGCGCTGCACCAGGTTGACCGCGTACCGGATGACGTACTCCGCCGCCGGGACCCGCCGGACGACCTCCTGCAACCCGATGAGCTCGCGGGAGACCTCCACCGGCTCGACCGTGGGCGTGTCGGTCCCCGTGGTCCGGGAAACGATCTGGGTCTCTTCGTCGAAGGAGGGATACCGGATGTGGATGTTGAACATGAACCGGTCGAGCTGGGCCTCGGGCAGGGGGTAGGTGCCTTCCTGCTCGATGGGGTTCTGGGTCGCGAGAACGAAGAAGGGAGGGTCCAGCGAATAGGTCTGCCCGGAGGCCGTCACTTCGTACTCCTGCATCGCCTGGAGCAGGGCGGCCTGTGTCTTGGGCGGGGTCCGGTTGATCTCGTCCGCCAGCAGGATATTGGTGAACACCGGGCCGCGGACGAACTGGAACTTCCGCCGGCCGCTCTCCGGGTCTTCCTGAAGGATGTCCGTTCCGGTGATGTCGGACGGCATGAGGTCCGGCGTAAACTGAATCCGGCCGAACCGGACGTCGAGGGCCCGGGCCAGGGTGTTGATGAGCAGGGTCTTCGCCAATCCGGGCACGCCCACGAGCAAACAATGCCCCCGGGCGAACAGGGCAATCAACAACTGGTCGATCACGTCGTCCTGTCCGACGATGACCTTGCGGATCTCGTGAAGAATCTCCGCCCGTCCTCTCGAGATCGTCTCGACACTTTCCAGATCGTCCCGACGGTCTCGGGGTCCCGGGTCCTCGTGGCCGTTCTCCATGTCTCACTCCACTTTGTTCAAGCTCGAATTCCGCGAAAGCCTCCGGGTCAAGCCCCGGAGGATCTCCTCGGCCTTTGCGGCCTTTTTCTCTTCTCCCAATTTCCGGTAGGCCAGAACCAAGCCCCGATGGATGTCCGGATCGAAGGGGTTGATCTGAAAGGATTCCAGATAGGCGTCCCGCGCCTCCCCCATACGCCCGGCCCGGAGATGGATGTGGCCGAGCAGGGTGTAGGTGGCCCCATAATCGGGGGCCAACCGGCGGGCCCGCTCCAGTTGATCGACCGCCGCCCGCTCCCGGCCCAGGGCGATGAACCTGCCCGCCAGCCGGTTCCGCAGATAGGGCGCGGCCGGACTCTCCCGGACGGCCCGGGCGTATTCCATGACGGCGGGCCGGCGGCGTCCGCGGGTCCACAGCATGTCGCCCAGCCGGAGGTGGCTCCGGGCGACGGCGGATCGGATGGCCTGGAATTCTTCGGCCTCCCCCGTCCTCGCCGGGTCGCCCCCTTCCCGGACCTTGTAGGACGGGATCCAGACCCCCTCCACCGGCTTCAGGCGCCTGCCCGCCAGGTCCTTCTTCCAGGCGTCCTCGAACGCGTCGAGCGAAAGACCGAGGACGCCGCGGATCGCCGCGGCCAGTTTCCGCTTCGGCGAGGAGGCCAGGTCCCGGATGACCGCGAGCAGCGCGCCCCGGCCATGGCGGCGCAGGATGTAATCGATGGCCGAGGCCCCCTCGGCGTAGGCCAGCTGAACCATCCGGGGGTTGGGGAGACGGACGAGCGAAGGCTCCATCTTCCGGAAGCTCACGAATTCGCCGTCGCGGACCGCCTCCGCCAGCAGGGTCCGGGGGACCGGTCCCAGGTAGAGGTCCTCCAAAGAACGCCACCGGGCCTCAAGGAATTTCGCGAGGCCCTCGTGGAACCAGATGGGGGCGTTGTTCTTCGACGCCGCCACGAGCAGGTAGTGGACGTACTCGTGGCTCAGGGTGTCCGCCCAACGGTAGCCGCGCGTCAAGGCCCGCGGAGAGATCACCATGATCTTGTTGAAGGCGGTGATCCCGACGGCGCCGGTCACCTCGATGTCGCGTCGGGACAGATTCGACGCCCAATGAAACCGCTCGGCGGTCGGATAAACCTCGATCCGGATCCGCCGGCCCGCGGCCCCGGCCGGGGACATCCCGAAGAAGGGCGCCAAGATGAGGTGGCTGCGCTCGGCCGTCCGGAGGGCGAACTCGACGAGCGGCGCGTCCCGCCCCGGCGCCAGGTGGAGCTCGAACCGCTCGCTCCGGTGCACGCGGAAGCCTTTCCGCGCCTTCAGCGTGCGCCGGATAAACGCCGTCCACCCCAGAACGCGCTTGTCCTTCGGGGCCCGGCGCTCCGCTTCGGCGGCGGACTTCAGCGCCTCCTCATATCTGCCCGCGTGAAAGAGCAGTTTCGCGTGGAGGAGGTAAAGGTAGGCGTTCGCCCGCCCGGACTCCACGAGGGTCCCGATTCGGCGGAGCGCCCGGCCGGGCTCCCAGACGCGAAGGGCCTCCTCGGCCCGGGCGTCCGGTCGGTCGAAATCAGGCGGCTCCGCCGCCTGAACACCGGACGATCCGGCGCCGGCGGCGCCGACCGCGGCGGCGCAAACGATCACCCAGGCGCGGGCGGATCGCGGAATCGGCGGGAAGGAATCCGGCATCCGCATCACTCGACGAGGTTCTTGAAGTACTGTTCGATCTGTTCCCGGTAGGCGGGGGGATACTTCCCCTTCAATGCCTCGACGACCTCTTCCCGGTAGGCCTTCGGCACCTTGTAGGCTTCCTTTCCGGGGAGGCGGAAATCTCGCGTGCTGGCGCCGGAGCGGCCCCCTTCTTCTTCCCCCACGTTCGGCCTCCACTGAAGGGCCATCGCGGGCCTCCCGCCCAGCTGAAGGACGCTGGGCGCGGGCGCCCCGCCGAAGCGGCCTCTGCGGGCCATCTGCTGCATCGCGTTGCGCATGTTGCTCCCCGCCCGGCTCAGCCAGTAAATCGCGTCCCGTTCGGGCGGCACGGCCCGATCGGCCCTGCGCGCGCCGAGCGCGCCGACGGATTTGCCCATGGCGTCGCCGGCCCGGCCGAGGTTCCGGGAGATCTCCGGGCTGAGGAAAGGCATCACTTTCATGATCCGCTCGACGCGCTTGCGCACCTCGACGGTCATTGTCTCCACTTCTTTCTGCTCCTTCTTCAGCGTCGCGAGCCGCTCGATCTGCCCGGGCGTCAGCACGCTCTTCGGGTCCTTGGGAAGGCCCCGCAGGGCGGCGACCAGTTGGTCGAAATCCTTGCCCAGACGTTCATAGTCCCCTGAGAAGGAGCGGCCGGAAACGTTCTTCGGGTCTCCGCCTCGATTGGAAAGCGCCTTCGCCAGCCCGTGCGACAGTCCGCCGAGCGCCGAGGCCGACTTGGCCGCCTCGGGAACTTTCTCTCCGGAAACCGAGCGCCGGAGCGCCTTCGCTTCCTTCTCTCCCGGATAATCCTCTTGCATGGACCGGAACGGGGCCGGCACATCCCGGATTTTCCGCCCCAACCTGCGGAGGCCCTTCAGGGATTTCTCCGCCAGGCCCTTCGCCCGGCGCATCGCCTCGCGCTGCACCTCGCGGAACTTCTCCTCGACGGGCTTTTCGATCTTCCGCGTCTCGGCCAGGATCTTTCGCTGGCGCTCAACCAGTTGTTGCAGGATGCCCTGCTTCCGCCGGGCGGATCGGCCGAACCGGCCGGCGGCCCGGTTCATCGCCTGGTGCATCGCGCCCTGAAGGGCGGCCATCATCCGGGAGAGCGACTTCACCAGTTGTTCGGCCAGCTCCCTCGCCCCCTTCAGGTCGCCCGCCCGGAGCCTGCGCTGAATCTCCTGAAGCTGCTTGGAAAGGTTTCCCAGGTTCATCATCCGGCCCGTCGGCATGTTCAGAAACTCATCGGGAAGCTGGGCGGGGAGATTTCTGAGGCCCCGCGTCAGCTTGTTGAGGAGATCCTGAAGCCTGGCCAGGGCTTCCCGGAGCGCCTTCTGCGCGGCGGGATCGCCCGCCTTCGTGCGATCAAATGCGTCCAGCATCCGGTTTTGCGCGGCGGCGAGACGCCGGCCCAGCCGGGCCAGGTCCCGGAGCCGGCCTCGCTTTCCGATATCGTCCGCGAAAACGGACATCCGCTCCAATTCGCGCGTGACGTCCTTCTGCAAGTCTTTAAATCGCCGGAGGGCGTCCTGCGGGGAGACGCCGGTCCGGGTTTCCCCAGTCCGAGGCGCCCCGGGGCGATTCGGGGACCCGTCCCCGGGCCGGTCCCGGAACCCTTTTGCCTCATCGAGCGGCCTTCTGGCCCGGGGCATCATTTCCCGCTGAAGATAAAAGAGGTTGCCCCGCAAGGCGTTCAGGTCGGCGAACGAATCGTATCCGCTTCTGCGGTCCCGGGCCACGCGGCCGAGGGTCCGATCGATTTGGGCGATCAGCTCGCGCACCCCTTCCTCCATCCGGTCCGTCCTTCGGCGGAGGCCATTCGCATCTTCTCGCGTGAACGGCGGGTTGGCGTCCGCGCTCCGGCGGCCCGCCTTCTCCGGCCGGGCGTCTTCACGCGGCAGACCGTCGGGGGACTCGCCCAGTTTCTCCGCGGCGTCCGCCTCCAGCTCCAACTGATCCCCCAGGAGGTTCAGCATGCGGTCCACCAGGTTCTTCTGGAGGTTCTTGACGCGTTTGTGCTCCTCCCCGGGGCTCCGCACACGGATCCGGAGCGGTTTCGAAAAGCCCTCCTTGGAGCCCGAGATGGCGTCATTGTCCCGGACGACCAGGCGCGCGGTGACGACGGCGCCGGGGGCCAGCCCGAGGTCTCTCAAATCCCATTCATATCGGCCCGACTCCCACCGCTTCGCGCCGCCAATCTTCGAGACCAGAAATTCGCGCCGCCCGCCGGCCGAACCCGAACGCTTGCCGCCCGAACGCCCGCCGGCCGCGATGTCGACCACGAGACGGATGTCTTCCAATCCGAAATCGTCCCGCGCGAGGTAGCTGAGGGCGAGGGTTTCGCCGCCGTTGACCGTCAATCCGCCCTTCGGCGAGAGCAGCTCGACGGCCGGAATCCGATCGGGCGCCACATCCACGGCGTACCGGACCGGATCCGGGTTCTCGAACCCCCATCGGTCGCGCAGGACTATCCGGTAGCTGTCTTTCGCCATGACGATGAACCGGCCCTTGGGATTTCGCGGGTCCGTCCGGTCCAGGGGGACTTCCGCACCCGACTGGAAGACCAGGCGGCCCGATTCCACCGGCTTGTTGGTCTTCAAGGAGAGGGTGATCTCCGTTCCCTTCAGCGCCCGGACGTAGCCGGTCCCTTTCCGGACCTCCCGCTTCAAACGGGCGTACCGGGGATAGGTGTAGGTCACCTCCATTTCCCCCACGGCGGGCGGGGGGACGGCTTCCAGGCGTTTGGGCTCGGAGGAGTCGCCCCCGACGAAGGCGCGGTACGTGAAGGAGGCCCTCACGGGACCCGCCCGGTGAGTGAACCTCCCCTCCCCTTTCGGTCCGTCCGGCCCACGCGTCATCTCGACCACCCGCGGGGCGGGCCCCCCCCCCCGCCCCCCCGGGGCGGGGGGGGGGGGGGGGCGGGCCGGGGGGGGGGGGCGGGCGGGCGGGGGGGGGGGGGGGGGGGGCGGGGCGGGGC
>JASLXW010000220.1:2207-6892 GCA_030740135.1 Nitrospinota bacterium | reverse complement strand
CCTGAATTTCTCACACCCCTTTGTTTATGTGGTGTAGCGCGATTGAATGTGGCGCTTGCGTGGATGACAAGGTGTTCAAACTTTGTGATTCTGTTCACTTCCGGCAAGCGGCTGACCGAAATCGAGTGGTCAGGATGAAAGAAGGCCGGCGCCTACTCTTTTTGAGAATTCCGGGATAGAGCTACTGCGCCTCGATGAGGACAACGTAGGGCGAATATTCCCGGAAGATCTCCGCCGAATTCATGGCCTTCCGGCTTTTCGGGACAACGGAAACGGAAAACTTTCGCGCCAGCCGGGTCTGCTGGAGCAACAGCATCGCGGCCGAGAACTTCGTCCCGAACCGGATGTTCTCCACCCCCGACCGCACCAGCCCCGCCGACGCCACGCCCACCAAGACGCCCTGAGCGCTTATCACCGGCCCGCCGCTGTTGCCCTCGTTGATCGGCGCCGTCATCCTGAACTGCGCGCTGTTGTCCTCCAACCCCGTCGTCGCGCTCACCGCGCCCGAGACGATGCTCGGCCGGCGGCTCAGTTTCGTCCCGAGCGGATACCCCAGCGCGTGAACGCGCTCTCCCGGCTGCACCTGCGCCCCGAAATCAGGGACGAAGCCGCCCCCCTTCGGCCGCATCCCCTGCAACTGCACGAGCGCCAGGTCGTTGTTCGAGTCATTGGCCGCCACCCGGCCCGGATAGCTCTCGCCCGAAGAAGGAACCCGGAGCCCGACGACCGCCATCCCTTTTTCTCGGGAGGTTGAGGCCCCATGTTTCCACTTAGCGGAGCCGCGGGCGGGACGGGCGCCCGCACGGAGGCGCGGCGCTTTGTCCTTGCGAAGACCGTCAAAAATCCGGCCAGCTTCGGCGAATCGGAAAGCGAATCGACAAATCCGACCAAAGCCTGGTTTGCGGCTTGTTTGAACCGGAAGGTCCAGGCGGGATAGGGAACCGTCGACTTTCCCACCGAGGTGATGGTCTCGATCGGTCTGGAATCCAGCCGGGTGAAAAAGACCTTCAAATCGACCTGCGTGGTCTGAAACGACATCTTTCCCAACTTGAAGTACAGATCAACCACGGCGATGACATGGGCCCCGACGGTGTTGGCTTGAGCGGGATTGTCCACCCGAACAACCCGCGAGAATCTTTGATTGAGCGCCCGGTTCAGGCCGTTGACCAATGGGCCGGCGTCCAGGTCGTCGCGCGAGGCGGAGGTCCCCCAGGAGCTGGCGATGCTCCTGTTTTTTTGGAGGTATTTAATGCCGTTTTTCGTATTCTAGGATGTCACGATCGCGAGGGCGAGATCGGTTTGTTGAACCTTGCCGTGGGGAAGATTCGCGAAGGGGTCCACCCGGGGGGGTTCCGGCACACAGCCCCACAAAACCATGAGAAACGCGGAAAACGGGAACAGGAATCGCCATCTCGGTCGTCTTATCATTCTCGATTCCCCATGGTAGGGAAATGGCCTGGATTGTCGCCGGACAATCATCCCACCAACCTTGTTCAAAGCCAATATACCAGAATTGTCTCACGGGCTCGCGAAGGTTCGCGACGGTGGCCGGACAGTCGGGGAGATGACCCAAGCCGTGGGTGAAAAAGATGGTGGGATGTTGCTCTCGCAGGTAGGGGCTCGACAACGGAAGCCCTCAGGAAGCTCATTCAATCCGTCATCCCGAGAAGCGTCCATTTGCTTCTTGCAATCCGCATGGGATTGAAACAGAATCATCTCTCCACTGCAGTGGTTGACGGGCGTCACACCTGAGAGTTGGTGCGCGGTTCGAGCGGTCCCCAGATCCCTGGAAAGCTTGAACCGGACGGACCATTCAGAAAACGGGCCTCTCGGGCAAGCTGGATGGACAGGAGAGATGGCCCTGGGGAGCGTTCCGTTCTGAAGCGCGCCTCACCGATGTCCTAACGGGCTTGAATCAAGCCGGATGAGTCGCGTTCGGAGAGTTTTGCGTCGGCTCCCGCTGGAATCAGGTCTGTCTCCTTCACTTGGGCAAAGCGGCCGGGAAGAAAAGGAATCGAGGAGATAGAAGATGGGTTTTCGGATCGGCATTGATTGCGGCGGAACGTTCACCGATTTCGTCTGCATCGATGAAACCGGAGAGATGCGGCACACCAAGGAGTCTTCCACCCCCGACGACTTCTCGCGGGGGGTGATGCTCGGAATGGAAAAATTGGCCGAGACCTACGGTCAGCCCGTCCGGTCCTTTCTCGGGGAAGTGGACCTCATCGTCCACGGGACGACAGTCGCCACCAACACCGTCCTCACCCTGACGGGCGCCACGATCGGCGTCATCACCACAGCCGGTTTCCGGGACATCCTGGAATTCCGCAGGGGCATGAAGGACGACACCTTCAACTGGCGGGTGGATTTTCCCAAACCCCTGTCTCCGAGGCACATGCGGATGGAGGTCCCCGAGCGCGTCGTGCACACCGGGGATGTTCTCACCCCCCTGGACGAAGATGCGGCCCGCAAAGCGGTCCGCACCCTCAAGGAAAAAGGGGTCGAGGCCGTCGCCGTCTGCTTCCTGTTCAGTTTTCTTCACCCCGATCATGAACAAAGGGTGGGGGAGATCATCCGCGAAGAAATGCCCGACGTCTTTATCAGCCTCTCTTGCCAGGTCTCTCCCCAGGTGAGGGAGTACGAACGGATCAGCACCACGGCGCTGGACGCCTATATCGGACCGCGCCTGAAAAAATACCTGACCTCTTTGGACGGGTCCCTGAGGGAGATCGGCTTTCAGGGAACATTCCTCATCATGCAGTCCAACGGCGGCGTTCAGTCCTGGCGGGAGGCCATCAGCCGCCCCGTGACGTGCATTGCCTCCGGACCGGCCGCAAGCGTTCCGGCCGCCATCGCGGTGGGGGAAGGGGCCGGAAAGCAGAACCTGCTCAGCGTGGACATGGGGGGGACGAGCTGCGACGTGGTCTACATCGAAGGCAAGAAGATTCCGATGATCTCCCGGGGGGGGATCTACAAGAGCATCGGGGACTACACCAATGCCTGCCCCTCCATCGATCTCCACCACATCGGGGCCGGCGGCGGGAGCATCGCCTCGCTGGACGCCGGCGGGATCCTTCGGGTGGGCCCGGGCTCGGCCGGCGCCTCTCCCGGGCCGGCTTGCTACGGCCGGGGAGGGGAAGAACCGACGGTGACGGACGCCGACCTCATCCTGGGGATCCTGCCGTCCGGACAGATCCTCGGCGGGGAAATGAACCTCGACCGGGAAGCGGCCGAGACGGCTTTGCGGACAAAGATCGCGGACCCCCTGGACCTAAGTGTGACCGAGGCCGCCCAAGCCGTTTACGCCGTGACCAACACAATCGTGGCCGGGGCGATCGCCAATGCCGCCCACCGACGCGGTCACGACGTGCGGGACTTCACCCTTCTCATGGGCGGCGGCCTCGGCCCCGCCCACGCGGCCGATATCGCGCTCGAGCTGCGGATCCCTTACGTGGTCGCCCCCAAGGGCGCTAGCACCTATTGCGCGTTCGGCATGCTCCTCTCCGACCTCCGCCACAACTTTGTCCACTCCTACTACACGACTACGGCGGCGGCCGATTTAGACCGGATCAACGGCCTCTTCCGGGAGATGGAAGGGCGCGGCATGACCACCCTCAAAGAGGAGGGGGTGGCCCCGGAGAACATGGAGTTTCTACGCTCCCTGGACATGCGCTACCGGGGGCAGTTCTACGAGATCGAGGTCCCGGTTTCGGACGGTCAGTTCACCCAGGCGTCCGTCGAAGATGTTGTGGAACGGTTCCACCTGCTTCACCAGGAGTTGTACGCCTTCTCCGTGGAGGACAAACCCACCGAGATGATGAACTACAAGCTCGTGGCCGTCGGACGGATTGAAAAACCCCCGCTGAAGCCGCTGGAATCGGACGGGGCCGATCCATCAAGGGCTTTGGGGCCCTCCCGGCCGGTTTACTTCAGCGAGGTCAAGGATTTTGTGGAAACCCAAATTTACGATGGAAACGGGATACGCGCGGGCGACCGGATCGCCGGACCGGCCATCATCGAGGAGCCGTTTACGACGATTTCCGTTCCCCCTGATTTCAAATGCGAAGTCGACCCTTACGGAAACTATGTGATGGAAGTACCGTTATAGGGGAATCGGTCCAAGGGAAACGCCGAGAGCGCCCCGGCCGGGAATTCCCGACCGTTCTCTCCGCATCCGGATGCGGAGAGAACAAGAAAACAAGACCCCGCGGCTGAGACTACGCGTCAAATGGAGAGGGAAAACATGGCGAGTCAACAAGCGGATTCAATGAATGCGGTGCAGGTTGACCCGATGGACGTGGCCATTCTCCAGCACAAGATCCTGTACACCTGCGATCTCATGGGGAGCGTCCTCAAGTATTCGGGGCAATGCTTCATCCTGATGGAGTGCAACGATTTCTCCCCCGGGGTGTTTGACGCCCAGGGGCGGCTTCTTTCCGTCAAGTCCTGGATGCCTTTGCACGTCGCCGTCGCCAAGTCGCAAGTGTCGCCTTTGGCGCAAAAGTTCAAGGGCAAGATCTACCCGGGAGACGTTTTTCTCGCCAATGATCCATATCAGACCGGCGGCTCACACCTGCCCGACTGGTCCATCATCCGGCCGGTCTTCCATGAAAACGAGCTGATGTTCTTCACGTTGCTCAAAGGGCACCAGCAGGACACCGGAGGCGCATATCCGGGCGGGTACT
>JASLXW010000220.1:0-2197 GCA_030740135.1 Nitrospinota bacterium | reverse complement strand
CCCCTACGGCTATGACATCCACAGCGAAGGCCTGCGCATCGACTACACGAAGATCTTCGAGCGGGGCGAAAGGCAGCCCGTCTACGACTTCATCCTGAACAACGTCCGCTGGCCCGATGTGGTCGCCATGGACAACATGTCGATGATGGGCGCGACCCAGCGCGCGGGGGAGGAGCTCGTCCGGCTGTGCCAGAAGATGGGACAGGAAACCATGCTCGCGTGCCAGCAGGCCCTGCTGGATTCCTCCGAGCAGGCCATGCGGGCCGAAATCTCCAAGATGCCGGACGGGACTTATCAGGGCGAAAGCGGCTGCGACTGGGACGGGACGACGGACAAGCCGGTCTATGTGAGGGTCAAGATCACCATTCAAGGCGATGAGATGGTCGTCGATTGGACGGGCAGCGACAAGTTGACCGACTTCATCAGCACCCCGCTCGCCGTGAACCACGCCTGCACGTACATCCCCATCCTCATGTCGGTGGATCCGGACATCTCCTTCAATGAGGGAAGCTGCAAGCCCATCAAGATCATCGCCCCGGAGGGGACGTGCGTGAACGCCAGGTATCCGGCCACCATCGGGGGATGCAACTGCCATCTGGGGGGCGAGCTCATCGAGGCGATTCAGATGGCCCTGGGCAAGGCCATGCCCGAGACGGTCAGCGCGATGTGGGCCCCCCACGTATCCTTCGTGACGTTCGGAGACGACGGCCGCGAGTTCGATGAGGAATCGGGGGATTTTCGCAAGTACTACTTCACCTTCTTCGGACCGGACGGCGGGAGCGGGGCCATCTGGGGCTACGACGGGTGGCCCCACGTGACGCCGCCCATCATCGCGGGGGGGGTCACGAAAAATACCGCCGAGATCACCGAGATCATGACCCCCTGGCGCATCCTGCAATACGGCTACCTGAAAGACTCGGCCGGCGCCGGCCGGTGGCGCGGGGGGGTGGGCACCCACTACGCCATGGTCAACGACAACGAAGGCCGCGTGTACGTCAATACGGGAACCTCCTCCGGCCAGAATTTCCGGTCCTTCGGCCAGGACGGGGGCAAGGAAGCGATCTATCACGACCTCTATTTCGAGCGGGATGGAGAGCGGATCCCCTTCCGGACCATGTCTCAGGTCCAGTACACCAAGGGGGACATCCTCACGGCCAAATGCAGCGGCGGAGGGGGCGTCGGGTCCCCGCTGGAAAGGCCCCCCGAGTGGATCGGGGAAGACGTCCTCAATGAGGTCCTGTCCATCGAGGCGGCGGAAAAAGACTATGGCGTCGTCATCGATCCGAAGACCCTCGAGGTCGACCTCAAGGCCACGGAGAAGCTCCGGGCCGAGCGGGGGGCGTAAAGAGAACCGTTCCCGGGTGAGGGCGAAGCCCCGCGCGGGGGGGGGCGGGGGCGGGGGGCGCGACATGCCGCACCCGGCGCCCGGACCGTTCATCTTCGAATTGACAACCCGGAAACCCTCGAACCCTTGCCGGACGATGCGCGCCGGACGGTTTCGGATGTCTCATCCGGACCGTTCGGCGTGGCGGCCGATCGCCCCCCATTTACGTCCGGCGGGACCCGGCTCAGAGACATAGGACCATGCCCGAATTCTCCGTGATCGGCAAGCCGATCCCCGCCATCGACGCCCCCCTCAAGGTCCAGGGAGCGGTCCCTTACGTAGGGGACATGATCCTGCCGCGCATGCTCCACGCGAAGATCCTCAGAAGCCCCCACCCGCACGCCCGGATTGTCGATATCGATATCCGACGGGCCCTCAAGGTTCCAGGCGTGAAAGCCATCCTCACCGGAAAGGACGCGCCCCCGATCCGCTTTGGCACGGTCATCGACGACCAGACCGTTCTGGCCGTCGGCCGGAGCCTTTACGCAGGTCATGAAGTGGCGGCGGTGGCGGCGGTGGATGAGGCGACGGCGCTCGACGCGCTTGAATTGATCGAGGTGGAGTATGAGCCCTTGCCCGCGGTCCTGGATCCGGAAGAGGCTCTGCGGGATTTTTCCCCCAAGGTCCACGAATCAGGCAACCTGGCCGGAGAGATCGAGTTCTCGCGGGGGGACCCGGACGCCGGACTGCGGGAAGCCGACATCGTCCTGGAAGAAACCTACCGGACCTCCATCGCTTCCCAGGCCTACATGGAGCCCATGGGGGCGCTGGCGCAGGCGGACGCCCGGGGAGGGGTGAAACTGTGGATGCCCT
>JASLXW010000021.1 GCA_030740135.1 Nitrospinota bacterium | reverse complement strand
AGGGACCAGCCGAACCGGTCGTTCTTCTCGTCGCTGCCGAGGCCCTTTTGTCCGAAGGCCTTCCAGGGCTTCGGTCCCTGAGATCCGCCTTTGAAGACAAAGACCCAGCCGGACTTAGGCTTCGTTCCCGGCTTTTCGAGCGGCGCGCCAACGGCCAGGTCGTCCTTTCCGTCGCCGTTGAAGTCGCCTGCGGCCAGGGAAAAGCCGAACTGGTCACCAATCTCGTTGCTACCGAGGCCTTCCTGCGTGAGTACTTTCCAAGGCGCAAGACCGAATTCCGTCCCTCTGTAGATAAATACGGCACCGGAATTGGCAATTATCCCCACATCTTCTTTTGGTGCGCCAACGGCCAGGTCGGTTAGACCGTCGCCGTTGAAGTCGCCGGAGGCAACGACTCGGCCGAAGAGATCCCCCTTCTCGTTTTTGCCCAGCGTCCTGAACCTGGCGACGGTCTCCGCCGTATTTTTGAGCGTTCTGTAATTGTCAGCCGCGCTGGCAGATGGGGTGGAGATTCCCATCGGATCCCCGTCTCTGGACTTGTTCGGATTGGACCAGAACGGAATACGCCCGCACGGTTTCGTTTCGTCGATCTCCTCGCACTTGTTATTGTAAGCCATAATCGTCCGCCATTGATCGGTAACATTGACATGGCCATGATTGTACTTGTATGGGCTGTTATTGGTGGGGTCGACGTGACGGTCATGCCGGGCGCCCATGTTGTGCCCCAACTCGTGTGCGAAGGAAAGATTCGTTGTCGCACACTGGCGGCTTACGACCGAAAAACTGTTGGATTCGAACGACGTGCTCACCGACTCCTGGATGAAGGCGATCCCGCAACCTCCGCCCGCAACCCAAAGATTCACGAGATCGGCATAGACCCGGTTGCGAATTTTGTGCACGCCATCCATCTTGTTATCAGACTTATTCCGCAACCGGTTTCGATCCGTACTTACGGCCCCCGAGTCTGAATAGCTAACTTCGCCCGTATAAACCAGGACGATTCTCTGAGGGACACCACTGTTGATATACGTGTCGTTGGTTTCGTCGACGACGAGTTCGATTTCTGCTTCGATATCACTCCCGGCGGCGGTGGCGGCGGCTTTTGCCTCCGGCGTATAGACAACCATCACGTTGATTAGCTCGTTCACGTGAGACCCATGATGAAGCCCCACGTCCGAGTCGGATCCACTGTCATTGGGACCCGCCGGACCCACAGGGCTGCCCTTTGTGTCATCGCCTTCGTCGGGCAACTTACTTGTGTCGATCTCGCTGACGAATTGCTTGCCCGCGCCAGCCGGTCTGATCGGGTACAGCTTCGTCCCTACCCGGACATTGCCATAGAGCTTGTTCTTTCTGACGATCAGAACAGCCCGGCCCGGTTGCTTGCCTTCGATGCGTCCAGCCCAATTGAAGTCGGTCCCTTTGCCCCTTTTGACGCGGTCGGCTATGGCCGTCACGGAGAGATTATCGAAAAGGTTGAGGACGAGCCGGCGTTCCCGGGACGTAGCGATGGCCAGCGGCTTCGCCAGTTTCGCCCTTAACGTGTTCAATCGAATTCTCAGCGCGCGGGACCGCAGAAGCGCCTTCCTTGGTATCCTCAGCCTCTTCGCAATCTTGTACATCTCGCCGGGAATAGCAACCCCCGACGCTCCCTTGAGCAAGGGTTCAGCGCCAACTGTTGTTACTGACAACAGCATTAAAACAGCAGGGATGAAATACATCATCAGCTTTAAGTGTTTGAGAAACATGGAGCTCCCTCTCTTATCCCCCCGCGCTTAAATGCCTGATGAGAACCCTCTGTCCGGATATATGCCCGATATATTGCCCTAGCACAGATCTCTGCTTCCCGATAGACAGTCTGCGTTAACTTCCCACCCAAGTTCACACAAAATCAAACGACTTAGTGAAACCCCTTGATTTCCCATCCGCCATCGGCCGGCAGGTGGTCTCATCCCTTTCCCGTTAGAAACTCCGGCTTCTACCCGATTCTGCACCTGACCTCTAACGCCAACACCGCCTTGCTCCTCACCGGGGTGACTTGTGGTCAGACCCACTGTCATCAACACGACCCGAATCTCCTTTAATTTCAACAACATCTTTCCCTTCGTCGGGCAACTCGGCCGTATTGATCTCGGTGATGAGATGCTTGCCAGCGCTTGTCGGTCTAATCTGGTACAGTTTGGTGCCTATCCGGATATTGCCGTAAACCTTTCCCTTTCGAATGACCAGGATGGCGCGGCCCGGCCGCGGGCCTTCAATGCGTCCAATCCAGGTGAAGTCGGGTGTCGTTTTTATTTTCACACGCTCGGCTGTGGCCGTCAGCGAGAGGTCATCGAAGAGGTTGAGGATAAGTCGGCGCTGTTGGGGCGTAGCGGTGGCCGGCGGCTTTGCTTTTTCTCGCAATGTATCCATTCGAATTTTCACCACACGGGATCGCACAAGAGCCCGACGCGGAATCTGAAGCTTCTCCGCAATCTTGCGACCAACCGTCCCGGGCGCTCGTTTGAACAAAGACTCGGCACCAAGCCCTGTCGCGAATACCGGAAACGTAACGGTGACAGCGGCGACAACAACCATCACCCATCTGAATAATCCACAAAACATGAATCTTCCCCCAGCCCCGCCTGGTGGCGGTCGAATTCAGCCGGACTTCGCCCCATCACCGACACTACAACACACCACCGGGGCGGCCAACGTCTTGATGCTAGACATCGGCCGTGGAACCACGGCCACCAGTGGACCGCCCACGTCATGTTCAAATCGTCCAACACCGATGCTCTTGCATCCTAATTCCAATTCCATCTTTATGACAACATGACAGGCCACTTTGTTCAGCCCGATTTTCGTTCAGACAATCGCATTCTCCGGACGTCCTTTCCAAAATCGGGATCGGTTCGCCTGGGTAAGAGACCTACCGCTCGGGTTCTTCCCTTACGGGATCCGTCGGAGAAATCCCCGCAGGAACAGAAACCGCCGGTGTCGAAAGCGGGGCTTCATCTCCGTCTCCTCCGTCCGTTAGCGAAGAGATGTGCGCCCGCGCCAGGGTCCGGCGTTCGGACTCCTCCGCCTCAGTCCCGAACACCAGCCGGCGGAGGAAGGCGGCGATGTCGTCTACAACCGCGTAGAGCGTGGGCGTCATGAAGAGCGTGATGAAAGTGGCGAACCCCAGACCCGTCGCTACGACGATCCCCAGCGGTTTCATCATCTCCGATCCCTCGCCCATCCCGACGGCGATCGGGAGAAGGGCGACGATGGTCGTCAGCGAGGTCATCAGGATGGGACGGAGCCGGAGCCGGCCCGCCTCCCGGATGGCCTCCAGCTTGGGCCGGCCGTGGTCCCGCCGCTGCTGGACGATGTACTCGACGAGAAGGATGGCGTTGTTCACCACGATCCCCACCAGCAGGATGACCCCCAGCAGGACGGTCGCCCCGATGGCGGTGTTCGTGAAGTACAGCCCCAGAAGGCCGCCCATCAAGGCCAGCGGAACGGTCAGGATGATCACCAGGGGGTTGGAGAGCGATTCGTACTGAACGGCCATCACCACGAACACCAGGAAAACGGCCAGGGCGCTCAGCATGATCATCGTCCGGTTGTTCTCGGACATGGCCTCTTCCTCTCCGCCGGACAGGATGCCGTAACCGGGGGGCAGGTTCATCCCACGGACCACGGCGCGGATGTCTTTCGACACCTCGCCCAGAGGCCGGCCGTCGATGTCCGCCACAACCTGGAGGACGCGCGACTGGTCCTCCCGGCTGATGGCGGCCGGGCCCATCCCGGAGCCCACCTTCGCCACGTGGCGCAGCGGGATGATCTCGCCGGACCTGGGGAAGAGGCTGAGGTTCTCGATGTCGCTCTGCGAGCCGATGAAGGCCCCCGCGTACCGGACCCGGACGTCCACCTGGCGGTCCCCCCGCGTTAGCTTGGTGGCGATCACCCCGTCCACGGCGGCCCGGACGGTGTTGCCCACCTCGGTCACCGTAAGCCCGAACTGGGCGGCCCGCTCGCGGTCCACGCGGACCCGAAATTCGGGCTCGGAATCGTCCAGGTTGCGGTCCACGTTCGTCACGCCCGGCACGGTCTTCAGGCGCCCGATCATCTCGCGTCCGAGCTGGTTCAGGGTATCGAGGTTGTCGCCGCGGACGCTGATGCCGATGTCCCGCCGGTGGTTCGAGTTGCCCACGTTCAACCCCCGGACCCGGGATTTGCGGATGAAGATGCGCGCGTCGGGGATGCTCAGAGCGCGGACCTTCCGGTTGAGCTTCCTGACGTAATCGAGGGTCTTGACTTCCGGGTCCACGACCACGTCCACGTTGCCGATGGTGGCCTGGGACCTCACACCCCGGCCGTAGAGCCGCCCGCCGGCGACCAGGAAGGTGGATCGGCTCTCCGGCATCTCGAGCGCCGCGTCGCTCAGCTTGCGGATCACCTCGGTGTTCTCCTCCAGCGTGCGGCCCGGCGGGAACCGCACGTAAATCGTCGCCCGGTGGTCATCGACCGGCGGCAGGAGCTCAGTGCCGATCTGTTCATAGATCGGGACGACGGCCGCGAAACCGGCGACAATCAGACCGAGAACTAGGTAGCGAAATCGCAGGATTCCTCCGAGGGCCCGGGCGTACAGGTTGGTGATCCATTCGATCAGCGCTTGGAAAATTCGGATGGGGAAGAAGCGCCCGATGCCGCTCGATCGGGGGATGCAGAGCAGCTTGGCCGAGAGCGTGGCGATCAGCGTCAGGGCCACCAAAAGGGAGATGACCATGGCGAAGGAAATCGTCAGGACCATCTCCCGGAACAGGAGCGCGGCGATCCCGGAAATGAACAGGAAGGGCACAATGGCCGCCAGGTTGGTCCCTGCGGAGGCCCACAGGGCGGACTCCACTTCTTTCGCGCCGGCGTGGGCGGATTCGACCGGGTCCCCGCCGCACTGTTGGTGGCGCGAGACGTTCTCGAGCATGACGATGCTGTTGTCCACAAGCATCCCCACCCCCAGGGCGAGGCCGCCCAGGCTGAAGATGTTCAGCGTCAGGCCGCTCAACTTCATCAGGAAGAACGTCACGGTCAGCGCGATGGGGATCGACAGGCCGACGATGAGGGTCCGGCGCAGGCTCCCCAGGAAGAAGAGGACCATCAGGATGGCCAGCCCGCCGCCGATGCCGATGGCGGTGGAGACGTCCCGGATCGAGTTCTTGATGAACCAGGACTGATCGAACATGATTTTCAACTGGGTGTCCGTTGGGAACAGGCCCTGGGTCCTGAGGGACGCGAGGCGCTTGTGGACCCCTTTGGCCACGTCTACGGTGTTGGCGTCGGGCTGCTTCAGCAGGACGACCTTGATAGCTTCGTCGTTGTTGACCCAGGCGAAAATCCGCTGGCGCTCCCCGCCGTCTTCCACCCGCGCGAAGTCTCTCAGATAGATCTTCTTCCCCTGTGCGTTATGGAAGATGACATTCTCTAAGTCCTCGGATTTGGATAGACGCCCAACGGTCCGGGTCAGGAACTCCGCCCTCCGGCCGATGACGCGACCCCCGCTCACTTCCCGGTTCTCGTCATCCAGACGCTTGATCACATCGTTGATGTTGAGGCCCATCTGTTGGAGGCGGGGGAAGTCCACCAGGACCTGAATCTCCTCCTCCTGTCCGCCCATGACCTCGACCGAGGCGACGCCGGGGACGATCAACAGGTCGCGGACGAGGATCTCGTCGGCCCACGTCCGAAGGGCCGTGCCCGTCAGTGTCTTGGAGGACAGGGAAAATTCCAGGATGGGAAGCTGGGCCGGATCGA
Organism: Nitrospinota bacterium; assembly: GCA_030740135.1. The sequence continues at coordinate 12,095 of JASLXW010000021.1, read as the reverse complement.
ACTTCCAGACCCGGGGCGGATCGATGTCGTCCGGAAGGCCCCGCCGCGCGAGGCTCACCTTCGTGATGGTGTCCTGCATGGCCAGGTCGATGTTGCGGTCGAACCGGAAAAAGAGGTTGATGAAGGACCGGCCCTCGGAGCTGGACGAGTAGATCTTCCGGATGCCGTCCGTCGTCGCCAGCTCCCGTTCCAGGACCTTCGTCACCTCCTCCTCCATAACGGTCGGGTTCACACCCGGATAACTCACGATGACAATGATGCGCGGGTAGATGATGCGGGGGAGGAAGTCCACCGGAAGGCTCGTGACGGAGGCCACCCCCAGGACGATGACACAGAGGGTAATCATCAGCGTCCCGATGGGTCGGCGAATGCTGAGCCGGCTGAGCGACATGAGGGGGCGCCCTTATCTCACCGTGCGATCTTGATCGAGCTTCCGGGGCGGAGACGGTTTTGACCCTTGATGATGACGAGGTCTCCGGCCTTCAGGCCCGAGCGGACTTCGGCCCAGTCCCCGGCAACCTCTCCCGCGACGACCCTGCGGGACTCGGCGATGTGGCCCGGCCGGGCCGGCCGGCCGCCCTGTTTCGCGCGCGCGGGACCCTTGCCGAAGCGCCCGCCGGACGGGACGGCCGCCGGTTGAACCCTTTTCCGCTTCTGAAGGCCCGGGGGGGTTCCGTTGGGGGACGCGGCGCCCGCAGGAGCGGCGGCGTCCTTCCGGTGCGGGCGTCCCTGCGGCTTCCCCCTCCCGTTCGCCCGTGCGGCTTGGGACGGCGACCCTTTGGGCGGCGATTTCTTGGCGACGAAAACCTCATGCCGTCCTCCCCGCACCCGGCGGACGAGGGCGGCCTTGGGGATGATCAGGCCCTCCCGGGTCGAGCGCGATGTCAAGGTCAGGCGGGCGAGAAGGCCCGAGGGAAGCGCGCCTCCCGGGTTGTCCAACCTCGATGGTGGCCTGCCTGGACGCCGGATCCACAGCCGGAAAGATCCGAATCACCCGCCCGGGGAACTTCCGGCCCGGGTAGGCGTCAAACGTCACGGCCGTCGTTTGTCCGACCTTCACTTTGGGGAGATCCAGCTCGGAGATTTGCGTACGGATTTTCAGCCGCTCGGTGTTCACCAGGGTGATCATGTGCGTGCCGACCCGCGCCAGGTCGCCGGGCTCGACGCGTCGCTCCGACACGATCCCGGCGATGGGGGAGACCGTCCGCGCGTGTTCCATCCGGACGCGCAGGAGTTTGGCGTTTACCCGGTCGCGGAGAAGTTCGCTGCGGGCGCCGGCGATGTCCTCTTTACGGGCGCCCGCCCTTATCAGCCTGAGTTTCGCCCGGGCGGCTTGCAGGGCGGCCTCGCTCTCTTCAAGCTTGGCTTCCATCTCCGCCTGATCGGCCTCGGTCGATTTCGCCAGGGTCCTGGACGCCAGGCGCCGCTGGGGGCTGACCACCCCTTGGCGGAACATCCTTTCGTACATGTCCGCGTTGGTCTTGGCTTCGTTCTTCTTGGCGCGGGAGGAATCCACCTCCGCCCGGACCCGGGCCGCGAGGGCCTTGGCCTGCGCCACCTGGGCGGCGACCTGGGCGATTTCCTCGAGCCGGTTTCCGGCCAGCAACTTCGCCACTCGCGACCGGGCGGCCTGGACCTCGGCCTTGGCCAACCCGAATTGGTGGCGCGAGATCGCGTCGTCCTGGCGGACGAGGACCTGCCCTTTTTCGACGCGATCGCCCTCGCGCACGTCCAGCCGGAGGACCTGACCCTCGGTGCGGGCCGAGAGCTTGATTACGGTTTCGGGGATGGCGGTTCCGGTGGCGAAAATGGTGTAGACGAGCCGGCCGCGCTTGACGGGCGCCACGCGCACGGCGACGGTCGAGCTTCGAAAGCGCCTGTGCGCCTTGCCCTTGGATTCGGTCTGCTCGCCCTTGCAGGACATCAGCGCCAGTGACAAGGCCAAAAAGAGGCCGAATCCCGTGCGTGTCCGCCGCCAGAGTTTCAAAAGGACGATCCCCCTCCCCCTCGCCTTCATCCCGACGTCAAAACCAATTATATGATTGTATTACGATGAAAGAGAACGTGTGGCAATAAATTCCCCGCTTGGAAACGGCCATGTCGACAAGCCCGCATGAGCTCCGGACCGGACCGGATGGCGCGACGTTGTCCGTCTCCGGGGAGATCCGCGGCGAGTCGGCCCGTGCGTTTTCCGCCGATCTGGCCCGGGAGGCCCTTCGCCGGGGTGAGCCGGGAGGGGTCGTACATCTGTATTTGGATGAGTTGGACCTGCTGGACGGGGCCGCCGTGGCCGAGACGGTGAACGCCCTCCGGGAGATTGTGAATACCCGGCCGGGTCTTGAAATCCATCGTTCTCCCCAAATGCTCGCCCACACCCCCTACAAGACCGGGATGCTCGAGGACGGCCGGATCACTCTCATTGATCCCGTCGAAGAGGGGTCCACGGCGAATTGAGATCCCCTCCTGTGTCATCCTGCTCTCTGATTTAGACGGCGAGGGATTCCCAACCCCTGGGGGGGGGTTCCCAACCCCCGGAGGGGTTCCCCAGCGCCGTCGCCACATGTTCGGCTGTCCCGCCTTTTCACCTTTTTACAAAAGCGCCCCTACTGTTTGTAAAGTATTCAACCCGTGACCCCGCTGTAAACGCCGGACACCCCTCATGGACAGGTCCGCATCGTGATTCACCAGTCTCTGGATATCAGCATAACCCATTGTATTTAATTAAGTTATAGATTTTTTGTAGGCGCTGACCGTCTCCAATCGCCGGTTTTGGCAAGCCCCTTGCTCTATAGAGCATGCGTGACGGTTGTTGCGATAACGATGTGATCGATAGGGAGCATCGAATCATGGGAATCCACCTGCTTTTCGGACTGATGGCCGCAACCGGTTTATATCTCCTGGTCTATTGGATCGCCCAAATTCGGTGGGAGAGGTCCAAGGCCAGGGACGCGCGCCCGATGTTCATCTACGCCGGGTGGATCCAACCCGCGAGACCATCCCGCCGCCGGGGCCGCAGAGCGCGGCGCTGGATATCGGCCGGAATGGGGATGGCGGTCCTGGCAAGCATGTGGATGCCTGCCCCTGCCGACGCCAACGAATTCAACCTGGCGGACCGCTTGCTGAAAAACCTCAGCGCCCTGAACCGCATGCAGACGCAAGGGGCCGCCATCCTCATTCCGGCCGAGCTTCGGCGGGCCCATGAGGCGCACGAACGGGCCATGCGCCACGCGCGGAGCATCGTCAAACTCCGCGCCTTCCAGGCGACCCTCCGGGAACGGAAGGAAACGGCCCGGGGCGGCGTCCGGATGAAAACCCTGAACTCCCTGAACCGCTGGGCCCGGCTCGAGGTCATCGAGCACGACAGCGCCGGTGTCGCGGTCTGTGAGGAGGTCGACGCCGTCGCCCAGCGCTTCGCCATCCTGCGCCAAGTCCGGTGGATGCTCCGGCAGAACGGGTATGACGCGCCGGATTTGACAGGACCCGAAGTCTCCGGCGCGTTTCGCGGGCGCGTCGAGGCGGTCGCGGCTTCCGTGAAGGAAATCACGGGTGCGTTCAAGCGAATGGCGGCCGGGGACGAAGGCCGATGGGACAATGATGATTTCCGCCGCTCCGCGCGAATCAGGGTGAAGACGGCGGCCCTGCGGGTCCACCGGTCCGATCGTCCGGACCTTTATCCATTAACGGCTTCAAGGCGCTGAGACAACCGCAGCTCCCCATGCGGCCTCGGCGCACCCGAGGGGCGGCGTCCGACTCCCTGCCGGCGCCGTCCCTTTCAATTCTCCGGAGACGCGAAAGATGAAGGAACAGGCGGCCCTGCAGTACAATGGGTGCGACTACCAAGTCGGAACAAGCCGGAAAGGCGCCGCCGGGCGGTGGAGGTTCATCCTCAAGATTTCGAAGAATGGGGAAACCGTCTTCGAGTACAACGGCCCGCCGGAATTCCCGACTTCAACGGTGGCGGAAAACGTCGGCGTGAGACACGCGAGAACTTGGATCAACGCGTACTTGCGCAAGTATCGGTGAGCGGCGGAAACCGCCGGGAGAGGGACCCCCCGCCCTCGCGCGGGACGAGCCTTGATGGCTTGGCCATTCTTGGGTCGGGTGTCTGATGGGCTGCGCCGGTCGGCCCTCACCCTCCGCGGACTTGGGTCTTCGGCCAACACGGAAGGGGCCAAAAAACGCCCCGCACACGCAAATCGAAAATGTCCGCTCGTCTCGAATTCCAATCGATCCCGCGTAATATAATGATCCTCTATCAACCGACCCGCCGCGGGCGTCTCCCGGGACCGGGTCCCGGCCGAAGGATGAGAAGAGGATGTTCCTCGGGTCCATCGCGAAGAAGATCTTCTGGGGATACGTGACGGTCATCCTCCTGGCCGTCGCTCTGAGCCTGTACGCCATCGTTCGTCTCCAGGCCATGAGCGAATTGACCGCCTCCATCCTGCGGACGGACTTGGACCTCATCACCCAGGTCAGGCGTCTGCGGGGCGACCTGCTCGCCCAGGTCCGGAGCGAAAAGCAGTTCGGGGTCACCGCGGACCCGGATTACATGACCCTCGCGCGAAAAAAGGGCGCGGAGATCCGCTCCCGGACCCGGATGCTCCTGGATCGGAAGCTTGCCCCCCGTCTGAAGCGGCCCCTGGCCTTCTTCACCGATCAGCACGGCGATTACGAACAAACGCTCGAGCTTCTGGCGGCAAAAGGAAAAAGCGGGACGGGACGAAGCGGTCTCCGCTCCGACGCGGCCGACATCAAGGCCCGCCTGAGCGGCTATTTCGATTCGATGCGGGGCCAACTGGCCGACCTGCTGTCGGCCGTAGAGGCCCAGGCGAATCAACGGACGGCCGAATCCGACGCCATGGCCCGCCGGGCGAGTCAGGTCCTGCTGGGGCTGTGTGTCGCCGCCGGGGCGGCCGCGCTGCTCATCGCGTGGCTGATGGCCCGCCACATCGGCCGCCCGCTCAAGGCCCTGCGAGGGGGGACCTTCCGCGTCGCCCAGGGCGATTTCGACCATCCCGTTCCCGATTCGGGCGACGATGAGCTCGCGCACCTGGCCCGGTCCTTCAACCGGATGGCCGATCGACTGCGCTCCCTCGACCAGACGAAGGCCGAGTTCTTTTCCGCGATCTCGCATGAGCTGCGCACCCCCCTGACATCGGTCCGGGAGGCCCATCAGCTTATGCTCGACGGCATTCCGGGCCCGCTGACCGCCGGGCAATCCAAGCTCCTGGAAATCGCCCGGGAGGGAAACGACAACATCCTCCGCCTCATCGACGACCTCCTGAAGCTGGCCAAGCTCGAGGCCGATATGATGAAGCTCAACCTGAGCCTCTGGCGGATGGAGGCGCTGATCGACGGCGCGGTCGAGGAGATTCGGCCCATCGCCATCCAAGCCTCCGTCGGCCTCCAGAAGGAGGTGGATGAAAACCTCCCCCTCATGAAGGTGGACGGCGTCAAGATCCAGGGGGTCCTGACCAACCTGCTCAGCAACGCCGTCAAGTTCACCCCGCCGGGCGGCGCGGTCCGCGTCCGCGCGGGCTTACGCCGGGGCTCGGCCTCGGCGGATGGAGGCGCAAGAGGACGGGTGCTACGGGTCTCGGTCTCGGACACCGGAACGGGGATCGCCGGGGAAGACCTGGAGAGGATCTTCGACAAATTCTACCGGGCGGAGGACGCGGGCAGCCGGCAGGGATCCGGCCTGGGGCTGCCCATCGCCAAACGGATGGTCGAAGCCCACGGAGGCCGCATCTGGGCCGAATCGGAGACGGCGGACCCGGACGGGCCGGAAGGCGGCGCCCGGCGGCCCGGCAGCACGTTCAACTTCGAGATCCCGGTCGAGGAAGCGCCCGCTTCGGGAGAAAACAGCCGCCCCCGGACGGAACCCCTGAGCGCGTCCGGAGCGCCCCGAGAGCATGGCGGCGGGGACAGCCCCTCCCAGGCCTGAGCGCCCGCCGGCCTCCGCGCCTTGACATCCCCAAGACCCGAAACTTAGAATTTCCACTCTGACAGCGCTGTCGCTCACTTCAACTTCCAAGGAAAATCATGCCTGCGCGAATCCTGAGCGGGAAAGAGATCGGCCAGACCATCCGCGACCGAATCAAGGGCGAGATCGACGAGATCCTCGAAACGGGCGCGCCCAAACCCCGGCTGGCCGTCGTCCTCGTCGGAGACGACCCCGCCTCCCACGTCTACGTCCGGAACAAGCAGAAGGCCTGCGAAAAGGCGGGGATCGACACAGAGGATGAAACACCCTCCGCCGACATCTCCCCCGACGCGCTCATCGCCCTTGTCGACCGGCTCAACGAAGACCCGGCCGTCAACGGCGTCCTCGTCCAGCTCCCCCTGCCCGATCACATCGACGAGGCGGCCGCCCTCGAGCGAATCCGGCCGGAGAAGGACGTGGACGGTTTTCACCCGGTCAACCTGGGAAAGCTGCTTCTGGGAGAAGACGCCCTCGCCCCGGCGACGCCCTCGGGCGTCATCGCCATGCTGGACCACGCCGGGATCGAGATCCAGGGGAAGAACGTCGCCATGGTGGGCCGGAGCCGGATCGTCGGCAAGCCCTTGGCGGCGATGTTCGTCAACCGCTCGGCCACCGTCACCATCTGCCACAGCAAGACGCGAGACCTGAAGGAAGAGTGCCGCCGTGCGGACATCGTCGTCGCCGCGATCGGCCGGGCCCGGATGATCGACGCCGACTACATCAGCGACGGCGCCGTCGTCATCGACGTGGGCATCAACCGCGTGGACGGCAAGCTGGTCGGCGACGTGGACTTCGACGCGGTCGTGGACAAGGCGGGCGCCATCACGCCCGTCCCCAGGGGGGTCGGACCGATGACGATCACCATGCTTTTGCACAACACCCTGAAGGCCTACCGATTCCAGACGCGGGGAACCGGCGCCCGCGCCCTCTGACGGACCCCATCGCGATGGCCCCGCCCGACCTGTTGGAATCCGCAAAGCGGCAGGTCTACACCGTCTCGGCCCTCACCCGGGAGATCCGCGAGCACCTGGAGACGGGCTACCCCGACGTGTGGGTGGAAGGGGAGATCTCCAACCTCCGCCGCCCCGCCTCCGGCCATCTGTACCTCACCCTGAAGGACGAAAAGGCCCAGCTTCGCGCGATCCTGTTCCGCATGGTCGCCTCGCGGCTGCGCTTCGATATCGAGGACGGCCTCAAGGTTCTCGCACGGGGGCGGCTCACGGTCTACGAGCCCCGCGGCGAGTACCAGCTCACGGCGGACCACATCGAGCCGATGGGCGTCGGCCCGCTCGAGCTGGCCTTTCAGCAGACCTGCGAGCGGCTCCGGAAGGAGGGCCTGTTCGACGAGGGCCGAAAACGGCCCCTGCCCTTCTTCCCGAAGCGGGTGGGGATCGTGACCTCGCTCTCGGGGGCCGCCGTGCGGGACATTCTCCGGATCCTCCACGATCGGGCGCCCGGCGTTCAGGTCCTCATCGCGCCCGTCCGAGTCCAGGGGGCGGGGGCGGCGGCGGAGATCGCCGGGGCCTTCGCCGACCTCAACCGGCAGAACGACGTGGACGTCATCATCGCCGGACGCGGGGGGGGATCTATCGAAGACCTCTGGGCCTTCAATGAAGAGGGGGTGGCGCGGGCCATCTTCGCCTCGCGAATCCCGGTCATCAGCGCGGTCGGACACGAGGTCGATTTCACCGTGGCCGATTTCGTCGCGGACGCCCGCGCCCCGACGCCGACGGCCGCGGCCGAGATGGCCGTCCCGAGGACCGCGGACCTGGCCGCGCGGCTCAGGGAGATCGAGGGGCGGATGGCGTCCCGGGCCGCGGCTCGGGCGGAGACCCTGCGCGGGGAGCTGGATTCCCTTCTTGAACGAAGGCCGTTCCGGCGGCCCCTGGACGTGTTTCACGAAAGACAACAGGAGGTGGACTTTCTGGAAGATCGGCTCCGGGTCGCGGTCTCGCGGGAGCTGAGGACGCTGCGCGGAACCGTGGAGTCGGCGGGCCGGTGGCTGCTGACGGCGGCCCCGAAGGGTGCCGTGGCCCGGCTCCGCCTGAAAACGGAGGGCCTCGAAGCGGCGCTCTTCCGCTCGGTGGCGCACCGGCGCCGGTGGCTCCGTGAGCGGTTCGCCTCCCTGGCCCGCCGCCTTGAGACGTCGAGCCCCCTCTCCATCCTGGGGCGGGGATACGGAATTTGCCGCCTCCTTCCGGACCTGCGGATCTTGAAGGAGGCGTCGGCCGCTTCGGCGGGCGACGAAATCCGCGTGGACCTGGGCGCGGGGCGCCTGGTGTGCGGCGTGCGGGAGGTGCATCCAGAGGAGGGGATCGTTGAAAGAGCCAAGCTTTGAGGAGGCGTTGTCGCGCCTGGAGGAGATCGTCCAGGCGCTCGAGGACGGGGACGCGGAGCTGGACCGGACCCTGTCGCTGTTCGAGGAGGGGGTGAAACTCTCCAAGCTCTGCCACAAGCGCCTCGAGTCCGCCGAGAAGAAGATCGAGCTTCTGGTCAAGAAAGAGGGGAAAAAGCTGGAGCGCCGCCGGATCGACGAACCCGGGGAAAGCGCGGAGACGCTCTCCCTCCTCGACGAGGCCGAGTAGCCCGCGCGATCAAGCGGAGCGGCGGGGCGCCCCTTCATGGAAGAATCGATGACCGCGTTTGATCTGGACGCCTACATGCGGGACAAAGCCGACCGGGTGAACCGCCGGATCGAGGCCTTCCTCGACGCGCCGGCCGATGAGAACGGCCTCTACGCCGCCATGCGCCACAGTCTGATGGCCGGGGGAAAGCGGCTTCGGCCCATCCTGGCGATCGCCGGGGCCGAGGCCGTGGGAGGGGACGGAGACTCCGCCCTTCCCCTCGCCGCCGCCCTGGAGCTCATCCACACGTATTCCCTCGTCCACGACGACCTGCCGGCAATGGACGACAGCGACACCCGGCGCGGGCGGCCGACGAGCCACAAGCAGTTCGGCGAGGCGACCGCCATCCTCGCGGGCGACGCCCTCCTGACCCACGCCTTCGAGATCCTGACCGACCCCGAAAGGACGGCCGGCCTGGACCCCCGGCTGATTCCGAAGGTCGTGTGCGAGGTGTCCCGCGCCATCGGGGTGGAGGGGATGATCGGCGGGCAGGCCGCTGATTTGAGATTCATGGGGGTTCAATCCGGTCCGGAAGACGTGCAGTACATCCACCGCCGCAAGACCGCCGCGTTGATCCGGGTCTCCGCCTGGAGCGGGGCCGTCCTGGGCGGGGCGGGCGACGAACAGGCCGGGGCCGTCGGCCGGTACGGGGAGAACGTCGGGTTGGCTTTTCAGATCGTGGATGATATATTGGACGAAACGGGAGACTCCCAACGGCTTGGAAAAACAGCGGGGAGCGACCGGGAAGCCGGAAAGGCCACCTATCCCAAGGTCTTCGGAATCGACGAGTCTCGGAAGCTCGCGCGCGATCTCGTGGATTCGGCGCTTTCGGAGTTGGCCGGATTCGGACAAGGGGCCGAGCCGCTTCGAAGCATCGCGCGGTTCATTGTGGCAAGGGATTTTTGATCGCCATGGACCTTTTCCCTTGTGCGGATGAAACGGGTGGAACGGAGATCGAAGGCGCCCGCCCCCGCCGTCATCTTCCCCAAGTCTCTCCGGCTCGGTGTTCAGCCCTTTTCGCCTCGCATGGCTGCCGGGAGCGCTAACCGGAAATGCCCGAAATCCTCAGCACCATCGACAGCCCCGAAGACCTGCGCCGCCTGACGATTCCGCAGCTGGAGCAGCTGGCCGCCGAGGCCCGGGACGAGATCGTCCGCGTCACCACCACCGTCACCGGCGGGCACCTGGGCGCGAATCTGGGCTCGGTCGAGCTCACCCTGGCGCTGCACTTCGCCTTCAACACCCCCGAGGACCAAGTGGTCTGGGACGTCGGGCACCAGGTGTACACCCATAAGCTCGTCACCGGGCGGCGGGAGCGGTTTGAAACCATCCGCCAGTACGAGGGGCTTTACGGGTTCACCAAGCGCGGGGAAAGCCCGTACGACATCTTTACGACCGCGCATGCGGGAACGTCGATCTCCACCGCCTTCGGCCTCGCCGAAGCCCGGGACATGCGGGGGAATGACCACCGGGTCATCGCGGTCATCGGCGACGGCGCACTGACCTCCGGAATCGCCATGGAGGGACTGAACAACGCCGGGGCCTCGGACACGAACTTCATTCTGATCCTCAACGACAACAAGATGTCCATCGCCCCCAACGTGGGCGCCTTCTCCACCTACCTGATCCGGCTCCTCACCGGACACATCTTCGTCAGTCTTCGCAAGGAGTTCATCAAGCTCCTGAAGCAGATCCCGGCCATCGGAAACACGGCGGTCCGGGTGGCCCGGAGGCTGGAAGAGGCGGTCAAGTCCCTCGTCTCTCCGGGCATCATTTTCGAGGAGCTCGGGTACAAGTACATCGGTCCGATTCAGGGCCATAACCTGGGCGCCCTGATCCAGACCTTCGAGAACATCAAACAGTTCGAAGGCCCCCTGCTGATTCACGTCCTGACGGAAAAGGGAAAGGGATACCGGCCGGCCGAAGAGAACCGCGTGAAATATCACGGGGTGTCGGCGAAGAAACCCCGGCCCCCGGGCGGGAAAAACGGCAAGGCCGCGAAGTCCGTCCCTCCGGCGCCCCCCTCATACACCGGCGTTTTCGCAAACACCCTGATCCGGCTCGCCGAGCGCGACGAGCGGATCATCGGCGTGACCGCCGCCATGCCCGACGGCACGGGCCTCGACAAGTTCCAAGAAGTTTACCCCGACCGCTTCTACGACGTGGGCATCGCCGAGCAGCACGGCGTGGCCTTCTGCGCGGGGCTCGCCTCGGAGGGAATGAAACCCGTCGCCGCCATCTATTCCTCGTTCCTCCAGAGGGCCTACGACCAGATCTTTCACGACGTCTGCCTCCAGAACCTGCCCGTCACGTTCGCCCTGGACCGCGGAGGCGTTGTCGGCGAGGACGGTCCGACGCACCACGGCGTCTACGACATGACGTACCTTCGGGCCTTTCCCCACATGGTCATCATGTCCCCGATGGATGAGAACGAGCTTCAGCACATGCTGCACACGGCCATCGAGCATCCGGGTCCGGCCGCCGTCCGCTATCCCCGAGGGGGGGGCGTGGGCGTCCCGCTCGACGAGGCGTTCCGCCGGCTCGAGATCGGCAAAGGGGAGGTCCTCCGCGACGGCGGGCACGTCGCCCTGCTGGCCATCGGCAGAACCGTCCATCCGTCCTTGGAGGCGGCGGCGGTCCTGGTCGAGGAGGGGATCGAGGCGACGGTGGTCAACATGCGATTCGCCAAGCCGGTGGACGCGGAGATCATCCAGCGTCTGGCCCGCGGCGTCCGGCGACTCATCACCCTCGAGGACCACACCCTGCCCGGCGGGTTCGGCGGCGCCGTCCTGGAGTCCCTGGCGGACCAGGGCCTGTTGCGCAACACCCGGGTCCTTCGCCTGGGGATCCCCGACACGTTCGTGCCGCACGGCGCGCCGAAGATCCTCCACAGGCTCATCGGCATCGACGCCGAGAGCATCGTGGACTCGACCCGGAAATTCATCAACAACTCCCGGTTCAGCCAGCATCAACCCGAGCTCGTCAGGACGGCGCCGGATGGGGAGAAGGCGGCGGCTCGATAGCCTCCTCGTGGACAGGGGTCTGGCGGCGACCCGCGAACGCGCCCGGGCGCTCATCCTCGCCGGCGTGGTCGAGGCGGGGGGTCGCCGGGATCTCAAGCCCGGCTCCAGCCTCGACGCCGAAACCTCCATCAAAGTCACCCGCGATCCGAACCCTTACGTCAGCCGCGGCGGCCTCAAGCTGGCCCACGCCCTCGAGCGGTTCGGCCTCGACGCGTCGGGACAGGTCTGGCTGGACGTGGGGGCTTCCACCGGCGGTTTTACGCACTGCCTGCTCGAGGCCGGCGCCCGGCGGGTCATCGCCCTGGATGTCGGACGGGGCCAGCTCGATTGGGGGCTCCGAACCGATCCCCGCGTCGCCCTCCTCGAGGGCGTGAACGCGCGGCGGCTCCGCGGCGGGGACCTGCCCGAATCACCCGACGCGGCCGCGGTGGACGTCTCTTTTATCTCGCTGCGCCTGGTCGTCCC
>JASLXW010000219.1 GCA_030740135.1 Nitrospinota bacterium | reverse complement strand
GCGGGAATCCAACAACAACGGGGATTTATGGGGATTGGCTTGAGATCGCCGGAAGGCTTCAGACGGATTTTAAGTCCGCTGCGTCTACCATTCCGCCACCCCGGCACCAGGCCAGTAAATTCGGGCTAGAAACCCACACAGCCCTGAAAGTGTACTGCTTCGGACCTCTGAAGCTCAAGCATGATCGTTCATGCGAGACCATGGGAGTTCATAGGAAAACCAACAACGAACAACCCTAAAAACAACCATAGTAAATTGGGTCCCATAATTTCCTCAAGCTAGTGGGCGGGGTCCCCAGCGTCGTTGCCGATCATATTAATGGATCTCCCGCTATGGACGCATGGGCAAAGAAGGGTCCCTATTTTGAAACAGCGCGTTGAAAAGGGTCCCCCCTTCTGTACACATGTTGACCACAAACACAGGTCAGATTGTGCGCCATGCCCGGCAGCTAATCTTCCAACTGGCTGAGGTGGCGGTGGGAATTTGGTTGATATATGATTGGAGTGACAGTTAAATGTTCTTTTGATCTAAGGGGTACCTTGGATTCCCGTATCGGCTGAACTCGATGAACGGGTGAAAATTGACGACCTCTGCATCAAAATTCCGCCCGACCCTTCTTTGGGTCGGGTTGCTCACCTGTGTCCTTGCGTTTGGGCCGGGTGTACATGCCTCCCTGCATTCAGGGGAAGTTCATCACGCCTCTGTCTGTCCCACAACGGGATACCCACTTTCCCTGGAGTGTCCCGTGGTTTTTTCCTCTCTCTTTCGGTCTCCGGAGCCGGGACGCAGGATTCCCCCAACCCACCGATTCGTTCGGCGGTCGATAGAGTGTTTCTCCCCCTACACTTCGCGAGCACCTCCCCCCAACTTTACGTCTGACTGAGAGGGCGGCCTTTTCGTTCGGCCGATCTTCATCTCGCAAAAGTTGATAGAAGGGGAGGCATCCCAATGAAGCACGTGCGATTGCTGGCCGTAATTGCAGCGGCGGTATCGATGTTTCTGTCTACGGGTCCGGCCTGGACCCAGACCGCGGCAGAACTCGAGGAACTGAAGAAGGAAGTCAAGGCATTCCAGGAGCGCTTGGAGCGAATGCAGCGGCTCATCGAGCAGCAGGAAAAGGCGTTACAGGTCATGAAGGATAAGGAAAAGGAGAGGACAACGGAACAGGCCGCCGTTCCTGCCCCGAAAGTTCCTTCGCCGAATGAGACGACCACTGTGACCGGCATCAGCCGGGCCCTGAATCCGGCCATCAGCGTCAACGGACTCTTCCTTGGGGCGGCCACGAAAAATCCCAGACCGGGCGACCGGGAGTCCGGTCTGTTCATCCAGGAAGCCGAGCTCCGTGTCACCGCTTTTGTGGATCCAAACGTCAAGGGTGATTTGACCATTGCAATGGAGCAGGAGGGAACCGAGTTCAAGTTCGACCTAGAGGAGCTCTACTTCGACCTGTTCGGCCTACCCACAGCGTTGATGCCCGAAGGGGCGAGCCAGATCGAAGGGGCCTTCCTTCGTCTGGGAAAGAAGTTCATGCCGTTCGGGAGGCACAATCCGTTGCACACCCATCAGTTCCCGTTTATCGATAAGCCTGTGGTCAACAATCGGATCTTCGGTGAGGAGGCCTTGAACGAAGTTCAAGCCCTGGCCGCTTATTCTCCACCCACATCTATTTTTTTGGAGGGGCAGGTCGGGGTCATGAACGGCAACAATGATGAACTATTCAACAGCCCGCGCGCGGGAGACTTGGCCGGTTTTGCCCGGGCCCACACTGTTTTCGACGTGACGTCAGATGCCACGTTAGATCTGGGGGGGTCGGTGACCTGGGGCCAAAATGAAGACCTCAAGAACAACACAGTCCCGGGTGGAGATGTCACGTTCAAGATGGTTCGGGGTCTGGCCAGGTGGCCGCATTCCGTCATCTGGACGACGGAATACATCGCCCAAATCATGGAGGAAGGACCCGGTGTTACGGACACCCAGGGCGGTCTCTATTCCGGCCTACAGGTCCAGGTGGCCCGGAATTGGTGGATCCAGGGACGGTATGACATCTTCGGTGTTCCCAAATTCGAAGGGAATGACCGGGAGTGGCGGGGTACTCTTCTGGCGACCCTAGTGCCTAACGAATTTTCGGCTATCCGGGCCCAGTACAGCTACACAGACGACGGGGCCCCCGGGGTGAAGGACGTCCACCAGTTTCAAATACAGTTCACCTACACCTTCGGATCTCACCCGGCTCACCTGTACTGACGGGAGGAACCTCGATGCGAAATGCAAAGAATCCGCGTTTTCGGACGGGGTCTGTTCTCGTCCTTCTTGTTCTGGTGCTTGCACCGGTTCATCCCACATACGCTCAGCTCAAGGCCGTGGCCACCCTTCCGGATCTGGGGGCTATCCTGGAAGAGGTGGGAGGGAACCGCGTCCGGGTCAGCACCGTTGCGCGGGGTGATCAGGATCCCCATTATGTGCCGGCCAAGCCTTCCCTGCTGCGGAGGTTCCGGGGAGCCGCATTCCTGCTATACAACGGCATGGAACTGGAGATAGGGTGGCTACCATTGCTCCTTCAAGGGGCTCGGAACCCACGGCTGGGTCCTGGAGGACAGGGTCTGTTCAACGCATCATCTGTCATCCGGCCACTCGAGGTCCCGACCGGCCAGTTGTCCCGAGCCCGGGGTGACATTCATCCGGAGGGAAATCCGCACTTCACTCTGGATCCGCGAAACGGGATCCAAGTCGGTCGTGCATTGCCGGAACGGTTGGCAAGGCTGGACCCGGGAGGACAACAACTGTACAAATCCAGGGCTTCCGACTTTGAGAAACGGCTTGGAATGAAGGTGAAGAATTGGGAGAGACGTTTGGGTCCATACCGCGGTCGTGAGCTTGTTGCGCACCACAGGGTCTGGTCGTACCTGTTCAACTGGGCCGGTTTTCGATATGCAGGGGTGATCGAGGACAAACCCGGTATTCCGCCATCCCCCGCTCACGTGTCCCAGCTCATGGAGATCATGAAGGCCCGCCGCGTCGGTGTGGTGATCGTCGCCAGTTATACATCTCCAAAGATCGCCAGGCGAATTGCGGACCGGACCGGGGCCCGTGCAATTGTGCTTCCAGCCAGTGTCGGAGCAACGTCCGATATCAAGTCCTACGACGATCTCTTCGAGGTTCTGGTGACAACGCTGGTCGAAGCGTTGAAGGGTTGAGATGAGCGAATTTCTTGGTTTGATGGCGGCACCATTCTGCGCGTGCTTGGTGCTCGTGGGAATTCACACCTACCTGGGTCTGCATGTGCTGGAACGAGAGGTGATTTTCGTGGATTTGGCCCTGGCCCAGGTAGCCGCGCTGGGGGCCGTCATCGGGACGCTGTTCGGGCTTGAGATGAGGGGCGGCGGGGCCTACGTGTTCTCACTGATCGCGACACTCATGGGGGCCGTGCTTTTCACGCTGACGCGCCCTCGGGGGGGACCGGCCAAATCGCGCGTCCCCCACGAGGCGGTCATAGGAATTGTCTACGCGGTCACCGCTTCGGGCGTAATCTTGGTATTGGCACGCGCACCGCGGGGAGCCGAGCACGTCCAGGAACTGTTGGTGGGATCAATCCTTTGGGTCACATGGTCAGAGGTCGGCAAGATTGCACTACTCTACGCCTTGATTGGGGCCTTCCACTGGATTTTCCGCCGAAAGTTTCTTCTGGTCAGCCGCGACCCTGGGAGCGCGCATCGTGAAGGAATTTCCGTTGCCTGGTGGGATTTCCTGTTCTACGCTTCGTTCGGGTTCGTCGTGACGAGCTCGGTCGGCCTGGCCGGCGTCCTGCTCGTGTTCTCCATCCTGATCATTCCGGCGGTGGCCGCCGCCCTTGTGGCTGTGTCCGTAACATGCAGGGTGTTGCTCGGCTGGGGATTCGGAGCCGCTGGGAGCATAGTCGGAATCGTAATCTCCTACGGACTCGATCTGCCAGTCGGAGCTGCCGTTGTATGCACGTTGGGATTGGTTCTCGCAATTTGGGGAGTGGCCCTAAAGGTCGGGGCTAACAAGGCTGGCTGGTAAGGCCCAGTGCCGCGGGTTGAGAAGAACACGTCGATAGATGCAATCAGCGAAGGGGCGGGGTCCCCATGCGTCGTTGGCGATCTATATATGGATCTCTCGCTATGAACGGAGGAACAAAAGGGGGACCTTCCCCCTACAAAACTGCGCCCTTTTTCAGTTAGTTCAGAGCCGGTTTCAGGAACCTGAAATGGGATTGACGGCTTGGTAGGGAGGTCTCTAATCGGGCTAAACAGCAACGAGTGGTCGGTACGGGTCTATCCGGATTTGAACTAGGGAAATTCCGGGTATAAGTTATTTTCATAATCTAATTTTAGACAATCTCCCGGAGTTGAATTTCCCCTATAATCATGAATTTGGAATTTGTCTGGGGGAATTGAACATGGCACGAGGAAGGAAGAAGAAAGAGACGGGAAAGGATGACACCGGGGCGAATCTCGGGTTCGAGGAAAAGCTGTGGGCGGCGGCGGACAAGCTGCGGGGCCACATGGACGCGTCGGAGTACAAGCACGTCGTCCTCGGCCTCATCTTTCTGAAATACGTCTCGGACGCTTTTCAGGAGAAGCACGAGGCTCTCAAGGCCGCGCAAGAGACAGAGTATACGGACCCCGAGGACCGGGACGGGTACACTGCCGAGAATGTCTTCTGGGTGCCGAAAAACGCCCGCTGGCCCCACCTCCAGGCCAACGCCAAACAGCCGACCATCGGCAAGCTGGTCGACGACGCGATGGTCGCCATCGAGAAGGAAAACCCAGCTCTCAAAGGCGTCCTCCCCAAGGACTACGCCCGACCCGCCCTCGACAAGACCCGCCTTGGTGAGGTCATCGACCTCATCGGTACGATTGGGCTTGGGGATGAAGAAAGCCGCTCAAAGGACATCCTGGGCCGGGTGTACGAGTACTTCCTGAGCCGGTTCGCAAACGCAGAGGGAAAGAAGGGTGGGGAGTTCTACACGCCTCGCTGCATCGTCAAGCTCCTGGTCGAGATGATTGAGCCGTACAAGGGCCGCGTCTACGACCCGTGTTGCGGCTCGTCCGGCATGTTCGTCCAGAGTGAGGAGTTCATCCTCGCCCACGGCGGGCGCATCGGCGACATCTCCATCTACGGACAGGAGTCGAACCACACCACTTGGCGGCTGGCCAAGATGAACCTGGCCATTCGTGGCCTTGAAGCCAACCTTGGGCCTCATCAGGCCGATTCCTTCCAAGATGATTTGCACAAGGACCTGAAGGCTGACTTCCTCCTCGCGAATCCTCCCTTCAACGATAGCGACTGGGGCGGGGATCGGTTGCAGGAGGATGTGCCGGTAGCGGTTGATGCCGATGACGACGGCCCAGGAGTTGGCGTAGAGGGTCTTCCCCTTCACCGATGGGGCCGACGGGACGACGCCGATGGTTCGGGAGGTTGCCTTCGAACGCCCCGAGACCTCGACGAGCGACTTGAAGACCCATCCTTCCTCGCCGGTCTCCAGCAGGATCTTGAACCAGTCGCCCCGGCGGGCCTCTGTGTCGAACTTCTGGCCCCGGCGGACCTTTCCAATCACCTCATACGTGTCGCCCGGACCCGAGCGGACGTTTCCGCGTCTGACCTGGACCGTCAGCGTCTGGGCGAACAGGGAGGAGGCAATAAGGACTGAGGCCAGAACGGCAAGAAGGACGCTTCGCCGGTACCGCATGACGTGCCCCCTACGGGTGGGCGGGGTCTGTATCTTTTCGGATTGACGGTGGGAATTTTAACAGGTTTTTAAGCTGATGGGAGAATGAGGGCACATTGAGAGGGTGTCCATCTCGCCGGACAATCAGGCACGATCACCGATGCAGGGACAAAAGGGACAACCTTCCCCCTACAGCCTCACCCATGCATGAACCGCCGGGCGGGATCCCTCCCTCCCGGCGGGTATGGAAGCGGTCTTTCAACAATTAGGGATGAAAAATCGGTGCGGCGTGACCTGCCCCCCCGAACACGGACTCTCAATCAGGTTCGTGCTCACCAGGCAGCGCCGAAGCGAGGGCGGAAGAGCCAGGCTGTTGTATGAATGGGGCAGGCTCTTGACACCTCTACGATAACTATGCTACTGAATAATTGTTATCTAACAAGACAACAGAGGTGAAAGGGGAGCTTGGCAGCGGCGGCGTAGGTGCTCGATGAAGCTGGCATCTTTGGCGCCAAGATCCGTCAACGTTTGCGGAAGGGCACCGTCACACAGGTTTCAGGAAAGGTGAAAAAGTGGAAAAAACCATCCTACAACCCAAGACCCTTCACGAGCCTTTCAGCGCTTACTCCCACGGGATCGCCGTGTGCTGCGCGAAGCGCGTCATCTTTTGCGCGGGCCAGGTGGCCGGTGACGCCGAAGGCAACATCGTCGGGGAGGGGGATTTCGAAGCCCAGGGCGAACAAGTGATGTCCAACCTCCGGGACGTTCTGGCCGAGGCCGGTGCGGCGTTTGCGGACGTGGTGAAGCTGACGACGTACATCGTCCGAAAAGAAGACACCCAGAACGCACGGAACCTGGTAGGTAGACACTTCAGTGAAAGTCCGCCGGCCAACACCCTGTGCGTCCTCCAGGGACTGGCAACCCCAGCCTATCTGGTAGAAATCGAGGCTATCGCAGTTCTGGCGTGACGGCCGCTTCAAGATTCAAAGTCGATTTCACCGAGGCGTCGAACCCTTCACGTCGGGGGTCCGCTTGAAGGATTCCCTTCTCATCCACCACCGGAGAGGAGTCAGCGATCGTGGCGAGAAAATATGAAAAATACATCGTCACCGAACCGAAAATCATCACCGATTACCTCTATCACGGAAAGCCCAAGGAAGAGCCTTTCCGCATCTACATGAGCTCGGAGCTGGTCGCCGAGGCAAACTCTTTTTGCGACATCTTCTGGAGGACCGGGCTGCCGG
>JASLXW010000218.1 GCA_030740135.1 Nitrospinota bacterium | reverse complement strand
AGTCCAACAAAATCCAAAGTCAAGAACCAACCCCCTGGCTCTCATATATTTGGATGTGGGAGTCACGGCAGTGCGGAAACTCGAACCAAAGGCGCAAAACGCAATGAAAGAAACGCCCGTCCGCTTTGAGCGGGGGGACTTGTCGCCGGTTACGGAGGTTATCCGTATTCGGCGCAAGGGCGAGGATGAAGCGCCGGCGGAACCCCCGGCCGGTGCGGCGCCTTGTTAGGCGGTTTCGGTTTTCGGGTTTGCCCCATATTGATTTTCGCGTGGCGTGCCGTCCCGCACCATGAATACAATAAGCACAATGATCCCGATCAGGGGAACCAGAGCGATGAGGAACCACCACCCACTCGGGTCAGTATCATGCAACCTTCTGACCGTAACAGCAATACTGGGGATCAGAACAGCCAAGCCGTAAAGCATGCCAACGACACCCGGGCTGCCAACAAACGTGTCGACGAGCCCAAGGACGAAGACAATAATGATGTGGAAAAGGACGAACATCCAGTATTTTTCCCGATGCGCCCGCCCACTGAACTCCGCATATTTCTTCAACACCGAAAAATACCAACTCATACTTTGCTCCTTTCTTCTTTCTCTTTCTTGATTCGGCCGGACGACTTCGGAGTCAAACTGTCACCTAACGCTCGCACTGAGCGGCGGCCATGGAAGTCACAGCGAGGAACCTCAGAGCCAACCGGCGGAACGCACTGGAATCCACCGGGCCGGAAATCGCTTAACGGCAAAGAGGCAGGGCGCGACAAAGGTAAAAGTGAAAAACAAAGCCGGATTTCTGTTGCCTTGAAAGGATTTTTTATTTGGCTTTTGCCTTTCGAGGGTAAAGAGTTTCCGTGCGCCCAGACGTTGCGATGAGCGCAACAAGCCTCACCCGCAGCTTGGCCGGCGTGCGCGCCCTCGCGTTAGCCCGCCAGTTCGACCTCAAAGAGCGCCGCCGCTCCCTTTTCGGCGATCTCGATGGTGTGCTGTCGGCCGCAGCCGGGGCAGTAGAACGCGCGAAGCTCGAGGTCCTCATGGATGAAGATCAGCGGCCCCGCCTCTTTCGGGCCGAGCCGGACGCCGCGCGCCCCCTCCTTCCAGTTGGACCCGTTGTTGGAAAGGATTTGGCCGCATACACATACGCTCTTGAGCCCCTTCCCGTTTCGGACGATCCGGATGAACTCCCCCAACGATCCCGTTTGCCGGCCTTCGGAGGTGTTTGAGATCTTCCGGGAGTGTTTGCCCCGGGCGATTTTGGCCTGCGTGAACGCCGGGCGCGTCAGCCGCTTTTGCCGGAGCCGGTCCCTGAGCGCCCGCGTCGCGCTCGCCCGGACCCGGCCCGTCCGGGAGTCGAGGGCGACGCCGTAGATCCCCCGGGCCGCCTCGCGGGAGACGAGGCCGTCCCCCACGTCCTTGGCCACTTCGTCCGGATTCCGGTCGATGGGGTCTCCGTATCCGCCTCCCCCCTGCCAGGAGTTCTCGAAGACGTCGCCCCGGCGGAGCGCCACCCGGCCCGGCTTGGCCCCGAGGTCGATCCACTTTCCGCTCAGTTGTTTCATATCGGCTGGGGTTCGAGAGCGCCGGAACCATTCCCGCACATCGGTGTCCCGAATCAGCGTGTTGACGGTGCACGACGCCGGCAGCCCGCCGTAGAGGCCTTGCGCGTTGGGCACCTTGGTCCCGTGGGAGACCAGGACCCCCGAGAGGTCGTCCACGTCGTGGACCGTGAAGGCCAGCCCGCAGGATATGCCGCCCCGGCGTCTGCCGGGCCCCCCCGTGTCGCGGATCAGTTTTCGGTAAAGGTACAGGATGGGCGTCACGTTCTCCGTCGTCTCGGCGTTGGCGATGTTGGGCACGGGAATGGGGTGGCTGCCCGACGCGTGGAGGCCGTCCTTGTAGGAGAACGCGCCCCCGCCCCCCGCGAGAGAATCCAGGAGCATCGTCCCGAATTGCTCTCCGTACTGGTTCAGGCCGCCCAGGTTGAAGATGGAAATGGCCCCCCGGGTGTTCGCCTGGAGATGGGAGCGGTGGGCGGGGTCGGCGCCCATCATCCTCGAGAGCGCCAGCGTGCAGGCCCCGTTGACCGCGTACATGACCCCGCATGTGGCCATGCTGACCGGCGACGGAGGCCGCGCGTTGCAGATTTTCCCTTCGGGCGCTTCGATTTGCAGCGGCCGCAAAAGCCCTTCGGTCCAGGGGATGTCGTAGGCGACGACGGTGAACAGGGCGGTGCACACCGCCCCCATCAGCCCCGACCGGGTGCAGTTGATGAAGCCGGGGGCCTGGTCCGAGGACTCGCCGAAATCGAAGATGAGCCGGTCCCGCTTTTTTGTCATCGAGAGCGCGACCTTGTAGGTGCGGTCCTCGTGGCCGTCGTGATCGAGGAAATCAACCGCCCGGTAGACGCCGTCCGGAAGGCGCCGGAGGCGGGCCCTCAGCTTCCGCTCGGAAAGACGGATCAGGCCCTCCATGGCGGCGAGGACCGTCTCGCGCCCGTAACGCTCGATGAGGCCGATGAGGCGCGTTTTCGCGGTGTTGTTGGCGGCCGTCATCGCCCGAAGGTCCAGCCCCAGCAGGAAGGGCAGGCGCGTCATGCTCAGGATGGCGTTCCAGACGTCCTGGCGGACCTCGCCCGCCTCGATGAGCTTCAGGGGCGGCAGGTTCATGGACTCCTGCACGCGCTCCGTCGCGCGCGGACACCAGCTCCCCACGTCCATCCCGCCCATGTCGAGCTGGTGGGCGACCGTGCCGACCCAGGCCACGCGCTCGCCTTCGTAGAAGACCGGCGCCGCCAACGAGACGTCCGAGCCGTGGAGGGCGCCCTTGTAGGGGTCGTTGCAGATGAACATGTCCCCGTCGCCGATGCCGGGGCGATCCTCGCAGTCGGAGATGATCGAGCGGATGACGTTGGCCATGGCCCCGGTCTGCCAGATCATCTGGCGGCCCAGCGTGACGATGGAGCCGTCGGAGAGATACAGGCCTGTGTTGAAATCGTTGGCCTCGGTGACGACGGGCGAGCCTGAAACCTTTTTCAGCGTGTTCGACTGCTCCCAGGTGATGGAGAGCAGCTTGTGCTTGATGACCTCGAACAGGATGGGATCGATCTCGTTCTTCGCCACGCGCCGCGTCTCTCCTCTCAGGGCTCAATCCGCACATTGAGGTGCGGGTCGATGGCCGCCCGCTGGCCGGGCTCGATGAGGACCGTCGTCCCCACGTACTCCAGAACGGCCGGCCCTCGGATTTCCCGGCCGGGAGGAAGGTCCGACCCCCGGTGGAACTTTGTCGGCAACGTTCCGCCGGCTTCGTAGAAATAAACGTCGCGCGTCGCGGGCGGCTTCGCGCGTTTTCCCGCGGACTTCCGGCGGGGCCGGAGTCTTGGCTTCACCTTTCGGCCGATGGCCTCGATCCGAAACGTCGTCACCTCCAGGCCGGCTTCGCGGTATTGCGATCCCTGGCCGTAGCGCGCCTCGTACTCCGCCTCGAACCGTTCGACGAGCAGATCGACCCGGGGGCGGGAGAAGCGTCCGTCCGGGGCCGGAACGGGGACCTCGTGCGTCTGGCGGCGGTAGCGCATGTGGACGTAGCGCTGGAACGTCATGTCCCGCTTCGCCACGCCGTTTCTCGCCAGGGCCGTTCGGCCTTTCTCCTCCAGCGTCTTGAATACGCTCTCCATCTCTCGCGCTTCCAGGTGGTCGGAGGCATTGCCGGATAGAGGGGGCGTCCGCATGAGTCGGGAGAGAACGAAAGAGCATTGGATGTCCGAGGCCACCGCGCCGAAGGCCGAGTGCGAGCCCGCGGTGAGCGGGATGACGATCCGCGACAGGCGCAGCTCCTTTCCAAACGAGGCGCAGTGCGTCGGCCCCGCCCCCCCGTAGGCGTACAACACGAAGTCCTGCGGATCATATCCCCGCTCCAGGGTGACGCGGCGGATGAGATCGGCCACGCGCTGATCGATGATCTGGCGGATCCCCGCCGCCGCCTCTCGATGGCCCGGCGCGCCTGTTCGGGGTCCAGGTGAATCCGGCCCCCCAGGAAAAAGGCGGGATCGATGATCCCGAGGACCACGTCGGCGTCGGTGACGGTGGGCTCCGTCCCGCCTTGGCCGTAGCAGACGGGTCCGGGCGCCGCGCCCGCGCTTTCGGGCCCGACCGTGAGGTTGCCGTCCTCCACGCGGGCGATGCTCCCGCCGCCGGCCCCGATGGTCTCGATGGCCATCATCGGGACGAGGGTGTGATATTTGTCGTGGACGGCCCCTTCCGCCTTCAAGGGCCGGCCGCCGACGATCAGGCCGACGTCAAAGCTTGTTCCGCCCATGTCGGCCGTGATGATGTCCTCGTGACCCAGGTTTTCCCCCAGGGTCCGGCATCCGATGACCCCGCCGGCGGGGCCGGACATGAGGAGGGTGAGGGCGTTGTCGGAGGCCTCTTCGGCCGAGATCACCCCGCCCGCGGAGTGCAGGATCAGGGGGGAGGTCCCGAGGCCGGCCTCTTTCAGGCTCGTCTCCAGCCCCCGGAAATAGTCCCGGACGATCGGCCCCAGGTATCCGTTGAGGACCGTCGATGCCGTCCGCTCATACTCGCCGATGATGGGAAAGTGATCGCTGGACGTCGTGACGTAGACCCCGCGGGCTTCCGCCAGGTCCCGGACCGCCCGCTCGTGGACCGGGTTGAGAAATGACCAGAGGAAGCAGACGGCGATGGCGTCCGCGCCCGCTTCAATGAGCCCCGTGACCGCCTCCTCGGCCTCTTCCCGGTTCAGCGCGACGACGATCTCGCCCTTGTAATCGACGCGCTCGCTCACCTCGCGGATGAGGGCCGGCGGGACGAGAGGGTCCGGGTAGGCCCGTAGCGTGTAATCGGCCAGCTCCTCTTCGGTCAACCCCGCCGTCATGCCCAGTGAGCGTTGGATAAGGAGGGTGTCCTTGAAGCCGCGGGTGGTGATGAGGCCCAGGCGGGCGCCCCGGCGCTGGAGGAGGGCGTTGGTGGCAATCGTGGTGCCGTGACCGAAATAGACCGTTTTCTCCAGAAAATCCCGCGCGCCTTCCCCGTGGTCCGCCGCCGCCAGGGCGATCCCTTCCAGGACCCCGCCGAGCAGGTCCTCGAGCGTGGAGGGGGTCTTGTAGGTGGAGACCCGGCCCCGTTCGTCGAGGAGGCAAAGGTCGGTGAAGGTGCCTCCGATGTCTACGCCCAGCAGGAGGCTTCCGGCCTTTCGGGCGCGGTCTTTCCCGGGGCGGCGTCCGGCGCCGTTGTCACGGATTCGGGTTTTCGAGGACCTTCCCTGTCTCATCGGAAACCGGCCTTCATCAGGGGGCAAGGATATTCCGGGCCAAGCTCATGGGTTCAATTTTCGGTTGACAGAAATCGTTGGGTGGCATGAAAATCGAGGGATCAATAATGGAAACCTCCCGAGCGTGCGCGCGGTCCGGAAGCGGACGGCCGGGGGCGGCTCCTTGATCGCGTTTGGAATTCGTGCAAGATGTATGAGCTCCTTGACCTGATGCCGGGCGCGCGAAACTGTGTGCGAGATTACGCGTTTATTGAGCGGGGACACAAGGTCCTCATCTGGACCGACCGGACGGGGGAGGTGGATGATCGGGTCGTCCAGGCCATCGCGATGGCCTGTGAGGAGGTCGGGGCGGAGACGCATCTGCTTTCCTCTCACGCCGGGATCAACCGCCTGCGCGAACCCATCTCCCCGTTGGTGCTGTCGGCCATGGAATCGGCCGACGTGCTCATCACGGCCCTGGAGCTCGAGAACGCCGCCATTGTGGACAACCTGCATTTCTCGTATTTTCTCAAGCGGACCGGCAAGCGGTGTGTTTCCCTCATCTGCCCCACGCCGGCCCTGCTGGCCTCGGCTTGGGCCCGCTTTCCGGGAGAGCTCGTCTGGGCGATTTACCAGAAAACCGCCGAGCGCGCCAGGCGGGGGAAGGATGACATGTTCCATCTGACCCATCCCAACGGGACCGACCTCCGGGGGAGGTTGCCCTTTGTGCTGGGTTTTTCCGATAAACAGCCGCCTCGGGGATGGATGTTTTTCCCGGCCGGGGACATGGCCGAGCATCCGGAATCTCCCGTGAACGGGACCGTGGTGTTCGAGCACGTCGAGGGGTTCGCGGGACGGCTGCGCGAGCCCATCCGGCTCACGGTCGAGGATCACTGGGTGACCCGCGTCGAGGGTGGGGACGAGGCCCGGTGGCTCGAGGACCTCATGAACCGCTACGAGAAGGGGAGGTATTTCTCGGAGATCGCCATCGGGACGCATCCGAAGGCGCCCGTCGCGGAAGGGCTCCGGCGCCGCGCGCCCGATACCATCCTGTTCCGTCACGCGGGAAGTTTTCACGCCGCCGTGGGACACTGGCCCTGGTTGCCCGAGGCGGACAGCCGCCTTCACTGGGACGGCGGCGGGCTGAAACCCTCGTTCAGCGTCGGCGGCGAGACCCTTATCGATTCGGGCCGGCTCCTGACGCTGGAAGATCCGGCCATCGTGGAGCTGGCCTCCAAGTTCGGCGATCCGGCCGAGATTCTTTCAGAGGTGTGGTAGTGGACGTGTCTGTTTGGTCGGGCGGTCTGAAGGTGTTTTCAATCGGAATCGTAGAGGAACGTAGGCCCATGAGAAGACTCACCACCGGGATTTTGGCGTTGGTAGCGACGTTTCTGCTCGGGTTCGGCGGAACCGCGGGATGGGCGGCGGAGGAAGTGACCGCCGTGGCGAACCCCTCTTTGACCCAGACCGCGTTTCACAACTTGCCCCGTTTCGCGGCCAAGCATGGGGTCAAGCTCAAGATCCGGCGCATGGGCTCTTACACCCAGATGCAACAGGCGGTCGAGACGGCCGCGGCGGATCTGGCCGCCATCGGTTATGTGAACCTGGTCCACATGGCCGCCGCGGGCGGCGCCCCCAAGGCCCAGACGGTGAGCGGCATCTTCGTCGGCGG
>JASLXW010000217.1 GCA_030740135.1 Nitrospinota bacterium | reverse complement strand
CGATTCCGAACAACGAAGGCAGCTTCCAGCCCGTCACCATGTCGGTCCCCGAAGGGTGCATCCTCAACCCGAGACATCCGGCCCCGGTGGGCGCCCGGCACATCCTCGGACACTTCGTGGCGGCGGCCGTCTTCGACGCCCTCGCCCGGGCCATCCCCGACAAGGTGCTGGCCGAGGGCTCGACGGGCCTTTGGCTCACGCAGCTCGCCGGGATCGACCGCAAGGGCAAGACGTTCAGCTACATCTTCTTCTCCTCGGGCGGGATGGGGGCGCGGCCCACCTCCGACGGGCTCTCGGCGACGGCCTTCCCGAGCGGGGTGCAGGGGACGCCGGTGGAGATCATGGAGAACGTCCTCCCCCTGCTCTTCACCCGCAAGGAGCTCCGGCGGGATTCGGGCGGACCGGGCGGCTTCCGCGGCGGTCTGGGCCAGACGATCGGCCTCCGGCCGAGAACGGAGACGCCCATCCACCACTCGCCCATGTACGACCGTTTTCACCATCAAGCCAAAGGCGCGGCCGGGGGCATGAACGGCGAGGTCGGGAGCCTGATCCTCTCGACCGGCGAGCGCCTGCACTCGAAGAAGAAGTACGCCCTTCCGCCCGATCAGGAGGCCACCCTCAACCTTCCCGGCGGGGGCGGCTTCAATCCCCCGACCGAAAGGGACCCGGAGCGGGTCCGGCGGGACGTCCTGGACGATTACGTCACGAAAGAGTCGGCGGAGCGGGATTACGGCGTGGTTTTGAACGACGACCTGACGGTGAACCTGAAAGCGACGGAACGAAAACGCGGACAAGGAGATGACTGATGAGTGGAGGCGAGGCGAACCGGCAGGATGAGGCGCGTAGCGAATCCCGGACGGAAACAGACGGCGCACCCGGGTCCCGGAGCTCCTTCATCGCGGATGGGGTCACCATGGATGGAAAGATTTCAGGCCGGGGCGACCTCGTAATCGGGGGGACCGTCACGGGGGAGATCCGCCAGGCGGCGAATCAGGTGACCATCGAGAAAGGCGGGCGCGTTGAGGCCGACATTCAGGGCGAGTCCATCATCGTCGAAGGTTCGTTCAAGGGGAAGTTGACCGCGAAAGGACTGGTGATAGTCAAAGAGACGGCCCGGTTGGAAGGGGAGCTGAAGGCCGCCCGGATTCAAATGGAAGACGGCGCAAAACTCAAGGGGAGCGTCGAGCTGACACAGTGATTGCTTGAAGAGGGATGTCGGAGGGGGTAACCCCGCCTGGGGCGTAACGTCCAACCTGTCAGGCAGCGGACTTTGTCCCTTGTCCGGATTGCGGGGCGTTGGTTCGCGGGCCGGCGGAAAGGACATCCGTTGGCCCGGACAATGATTCAAAAAACACCTGTATTCAGCCGACGACCCTCAGCGAAGTTTTTTCTATCAAAATCAGCGATCACGCCCGAACAACTCCGGCGCAAACCGCCCAAGGTCGATCTCCTCCTCCCCCGGCACCCTCACCTCGTCCGGGAAGCCCTCCTTCCGCGTGGCGTCGATCCCGGTCTTCGTGATGAGGTGGGAGCCGCCCGCCGGGTCGTACGACGCCGTGTCGAGCGGCGAGCCTTTGGCGTGCGTCGCCATGAAGATGTCCCGGTCCGCCCGGACGCGCGTGGCGATGGCGTGCATGACCTCGCTGTCGCTCGTGATGTCCAAGTCCTCGTCCACAACGACGACGAATTTCAAGAACGGGTCCGCGACGAAGGCCGCCATCGCGGCGTTCTTGGCCTCGCCCTCGATCATCTTCTCGATCGCCACGTAGCAGACGAACCGGCACCGGCCCGAAGTCGGCATGTGGACGGCCTTGACGGTCGGGCAGGCGATCTTCACGGTCTTCAGGATGTACGTGGAGCGCGTGACGCCCGCCATGAGGAGGTGATCCGGGTGGGCGGGGAAGGCGTCCTCGTAGAGCGGCGCCTTCCGCATCGTGACGCACTTGACCTTCATCACCGGGCTCATCCGCTTCGGCCCGTACGTCCCCGGAAACTCGCCGAAGGGCGCCTCCTCCTCCCGGACGTGAGGGAGGATCTCCCCTTCCAGGACGATTTCCGCGCGGGCCGGGACGTCCAGCGGCACGGTCTCGCACGGGACAAGCTCGACCGGCTCCTCGAGGACGCCCCCCGCCACGTGGAACTCGTCCACGTCGTACGGCGTGAAGCTCATGCACCCCAGGAACAGGCCCGGGTGGTGGCCGATGACGATCGCGATGGGGGCCGGGAGGTTGCGCTCCTCGTAATGCCGGCAGATCCCGAAGGCGTGCGAAGTCTCCGAGATGAGGATGCCCAGGCGGTCCCGGCCCTGGAGCATGAGGCGGTAGATCCCCACGTTGTTGACACCCGTCTCCGGGTCCCGCGTGACGCCCAGCCCGGCCGTGATGTATTTTCCGGCGTCCTGCTCGTGGTACTTGCAGATCGGCAACAGGCCCAGGTCCACGTCCTCCCCCCGCAGGATGACCTCCTTCACCGGGCCCGTCTCGACACGCTCGGGTTCCACCGGGCGGCCCTCCCGCTCTCCGTACACCCGCAGGAGCCCGGCCAGGTCGCCTTCGTCGGGCATCCCCAGGGCGAGCCTGAGGCGGGGCAGGCTCCCGTGAACGTTCGAGACCACGGGGATTCGGGAACCCTTGACGTTTTCGAAGATAACGACGGAGTCCCGCCCGGCCTTCTCCAACCGGCCGCGGACGCCCGCCAGCTCATAAACGGGGTCCACGGGCTCCCGGATCCGGATCACTTCGTCCGGATACCGCTCTTCGAGATATTCGATGAACGCGCGAAGGTCTTTGGGCATGTTTCATCTTCTCAGCGGGACAATGCGGAAGATCGGCGCCCTCTGAGGCGTAAGCGGAGCCGCGCCCACCGATCACCCGTTCGGTTTTCCGGCCAGCCCCAGAATCCGCGCGGCATTGCCGCCGAGGATGAGCCGCACCGTCTCATCGGAATAACCCAGGCCCCGGACCGCCTCGATGTTTTGCGCGACCGTCTTCGGAACGCCGGGCCAGTCCGTGCCGAAGATAAACTTCGCGGGCAGGCGCTCGAGCTCGGGGAAATATTGAGGGATCTTCTTCACCGGCAGACCGCACAGGTCGATGTAAACGTTTTCGTGCAGCCGGCACAGCGTAAAGGACCGGTCGAACCAGAACGTCCGCCCGCCGTGACACTGGATGAGCGTCAGGTCGGGGAAATCCACCGCCACGTCGTCCAGGTAGAGGGGATCGGAATATTTGAGGCGGGAGCCGCGCAGGACCGAGGTCCCGGTGTGGAACATGACGGGCAGACCCAGCCCCTCCGCCACCGCGTAGACGGGATAGAGCTTGCGGTCGTTGGGATGGAAGTACTGGTAGTTGGGATAAAGCTTCACGCCCCGGATGGCCCGCCCGTCGTCCCGCTCGGCCAGGTCCCGGACGATGCGCCCGGGCCGGTGGTCCAGGTACGGGTTGACCGACCCGAAGGGAATCAGGCGCTCGGACGCGGCGCAGAATTCCATGACCCGCTCGTTCGTCGCCATTCCCGTCGAGATGGGAGAGGTCTCCGCGAGGACGACGGCGTAATATACGCCGTTGTCATCCAGGTGGCCGAGGACCTGATGGGGCGCGCCGTACCGCTCGACCAGCTCCTCATAAGTCATGCCCTGAGACCGGGCCAGAAAACCCTTGTAGACCTCGTTGATGTCGTCGTATTCCACCAAGTGGTTATGAAAATCCACCACCAGGTCATCGGATTCGGACAAGGATTCAGCGTCCTTTCGCGCGGGGTTGCGGGTCAAGCGGCGTTCACCCGAAACAGGCGGACTCTAGCAATTCCTCCGGGCGGGTGTCAATGGAGAGCACTCTCAGTGATCCCCAGTTTTCATCGGCCGTGCGGCGCCGGCGATCGTGAGAACAAGAGCTGTCAAATGTCCACCCCAAGCCGTCATTCCCGCGCAGGCGGGAATCCAGGGTTCTGAGTTGCGGGTCCATCCTCGTCCTCACGTGATCATTGTGTTAAGAAGGATACGACAGGGAGAAGGGCCTTCGGCGCAGTTGGAGGATGGATTGATTGGGATCGATCTGAAGCACTTCTGGATTCCCGCCTGCGCGGGAACAACGAATGATCCTTCGAGACTTCGTTTCTTCAAGCGCCGAAAACTGGAGATAAGTCAGGGACCGCTCGTGACCCCCCCCCCATGGACGGCATTTCGTGAGATTGGCTTCCGCTCCGGCCTTTGGTAACATCGCCGGGATTCCAGCCGATATCCCCGCGCCTTGCAGGACGGCCCCGGTTCAAGGCTTACACCCGAGCGCCCATGGACCTGATTCACCGGCTCGAACTATCCGTCCTTCGTCACCCGGACCGCGAGTTTCTGGTGGACGGCCCCCTGCGCCTGACCTACGCCGACTGGGACCGCAGGGTCAACCGGGCGGCCTGGGCATACCGCTCGTTGGGCGTCGGGCGCGGGGACCACGTCCTTCTGGTCCTTCGAAACCGCGAGGAGCTCATCACCTCCTGGTACGGTCTCATGAAGCTCGGCGCCGTCGCCACGCCGGTCAACCACCGGTTCAGCCCGGGGGAGATCGCGTTCGTCGGCAATGACGCCGAATCCAAGGTCTTCGTCTTCGAGGAGGTCTCGCGCGAGGCGGGGCTCAAGGCGTCCATCGATCTCCCCGGCGGCTGCCGGAAGGTCTATTGCGACGCCGATCCTCCGGACGGCTGCGAACCCTTCTCGGCCCTTTTGGAAGGACAAACCGAAGCCCCCCTGGAAGAAAACATCACCGACGACCTCCCCTGCCTCATGCTCTACACGTCCGGGACGACCGGCCGGCCCAAGGGCGTCCCCCGCCTCCAACGCGCCCAGGACGCCAGCGCCCTCGCCCACGCCGTCCAGTGCGGCTACGCCCTCGGCGAGCGGACACTGGGCGTCATGCCGCTCTACCACGTCATGGGCGTCGTCTCTCTCATGGCAATGGTCCTGCTGAGCGGGGCGTTCATCGTGATGCGCGGGTTCGACGCCGAAGGCGCCACGGCGCTCGTCTCCCGGGAGCGGATCTCCTCCCTCTATCTCATCCCGACGCTCTTCCACGAGCTGATCCGCGCCCGGAGCGTCGGCGACCACGACCTTTCGTCCGTCCGCCGGCTGGCCTTCGCGGGCGCGCCCATGACGCGGGCGCTCGTCGAGGCCCTGGCGGACCGCTTCCACCCCGAGGTCTTCACGAACCATTACGGGAGCACGGAGATCTATACGTTCTCGATCAATCAGGACCTGCGCGCGAAGCCCTCCTCGGCGGGCAGGCCCGGCATCGGCTCGGCGCTGCGAATCGTCCGGGCCGACCCCGACGGGCGCGTCTCCGCCGATGAAATCCTCCCCCGGGGCGAAGTGGGCGAGATCATCGCGGATCTGCGGAGCGAGGAGGCGTTCCGGGGCTACTGGCGCAGGCCCGACGCGGATGAAAAGGCCTTCCGCGGCGGCTGGTACTTCACCGGGGACATGGGTTACGAGGACGAAGACGGCGACCTCTTCGTGACCGGCCGCGTGGACGACATGATCATCTCCGGCGGGGAGAACATCTATCCCACGGAGGTGGAGGACGTCCTGGCCCGTCACCCGAGGGTGATCGAGTCCGCGGTCATCGGCGTCGAGGACCCCAAATGGGGCCAAGTCGTCACGGCGTTCGTCGTTCCCGCCCAAGAGAGGGGGGAGGGGCTGACGCCCGGGGACATCGACCGGCATTGCCGCGAGCAACCCGACTTCTCCGACTTCAAGCGGCCGCGCAAGGTGGTCTTCATCAAGAAAGTCCCCCGGACGGCCTCGGGGAAGATCCTCCGGCGGATGCTGAGGGCGGGGGAGTATGAGCTTGATTCGTGAAACGGGACCGGGCCGGTCGGGTAATTCCTCTCACAGCGCGGATCGGGCGAGTCGAGATTCCTCCTCGGGTCCTTCGGCCCGGCATTCGGAATGACATCGATGGGCCGGGGAGAAATCCCCTGAAAAATCGCTGCCGGATACACACACCACCCACGGAGACGCCGAATGGGACAAATCCGCGTTGAACGAACCCACGAGGGCCTCGCCGCGAGGGTCCTCATCGACCGCCCCGACAAGATGAACGCCATGACGGTCGATATGCGCGCGGCGTTCGGAGAAGTCGTCCACGAGCTGAGCGGCGACGAAAAGGTCCGCGCCATCGTCGTCCGGGGCGTCGGCGACAAGGCGTTCTCCGCCGGGGGCGACGTCGCCCAGTTCCTGGACCTCGCCCCGCACGACCTGGTGGACTGGGGGAAGGAGATGGAGGCCGCCGCGACCTGCCCGAAGCCGGTCATCGCGGCCATCGACGGATTCTGCCTCGGGGCCGGGTTCGAGCTGGCCCTGGCGTGCGACATCCGAATCGCGACGGACCGGTCGCTGTTCGCCCTCCCCGAGGTCCGCCTGGGGATGATGCCCGGCAGCGGGGGAAGCCAGCGGCTCCTGCGCCTCATCGGCCCCGGCCGCGCCAAATACTGGCTCCTGACCGGACGCCGGATGGACGCGGCCGAGGCGGAGCGGATCGGGATCGTCTCGAAGGTCGCGGCCCCGGGGGACCTCGAAGCGGCCGTCGAGGAGCTGGTCCGGGAGTTTCTGAAGCTCTCTCCCCTCTCGCTGCGCGTCCTCAAGCGGACCCTCCACGAGGGCGCGGACGCCCCCCTCGGGACCGCCATCGAGCTGGAGCGGAAGGCGTACGCCTACCTCCGGTCCACGCGGGATTACGAAGAAGGGGTGCGATCCTTCATCGAAAAACGCCCCCCGAAGTTCGAGGGGAAATGAGACGTGCGATGAAAAATAGAT
The DNA here is from genome assembly GCA_030740135.1 of Nitrospinota bacterium. The sequence continues at coordinate 167 of JASLXW010000217.1, read as the reverse complement.
CTGTCCTCTTTTTGTTCCCGATTAAGGGAATCATTCCTCAGGACGGACGTCACAACCGATTCTTCGCGGCTTCGTTTCTCCACGTGCGGAGAGATTGGAGGCGCATCAGCTTCCTTGAAGAAGGCCCTCCGCCGGGCGATTGTATAGGTTCAGATAGGTGTGAGACA
>JASLXW010000216.1 GCA_030740135.1 Nitrospinota bacterium | reverse complement strand
CTCCTCTCTCTCTGTTGGCCCCTGGAACTCTACTCCCTACCCAAGGAGATGTCTCACATCTATCTGAACCTATACATGTGGCCTATGTGGGGGGGTCCCAACAGCAAGATTTACAATCCCTTTGTTTTGCCGGCGGACGCTGATCAGCGGGTGCGGATTCCGCGCCACCCCTTCCCCTCCCCCCCGGCTTGACAACTCCCCGTTTTCGCGCCTAGATGGGGCGACCCGGAAATGGAGAGCAATTCACGGCGGAATCCCGCAAGAGGGATTCGCGCCCTCGCGGAGGCCCGAATGAGCGCCGAATTTCTGACCATCCACGAAATCATCGTCGAGGCGCGGCGCAACGCCACCCAGTACGTCTGGAACTACATCAGCGGCGGGGGGGAATCGGAGACGACGATGCGGCGGAACCGCCAGGGGCTCGACCGCCTCGCGTTCAGGCCGAGAATTATGAGAGACGTCACCGAGATCGACGCCTCCACGACCGTCCTGGGCCACAAGCTGCGCATCCCGGTGATGCTCGCGCCGGTCGGCACGCTCCACTCCATCGTCCCGGAGGGCGCCGCCGCCGCCGCCCGCGCGGCGGAGGAATTCGGCACGGTCAACTTCGTCAGCTCGGTCACCCAGCCGAGCCTGGAAGAGACGGCCGCCTGCGCCGCCCATCCCCAGATCTTCCAGCTCTACGTGCGCGGCGACCTGAAATGGGTCGAGGACGTCGTGGGCCGGGCGAAGCGCGCCGGTTACGTCGGGCTGACCCTCACCGTGGACTCGGTGTACTACGGCAACCACGAGCGGCAGCTCATCGCCGGCTGGATCCCGTCCGCCCTCAAGAACCTGGACGGCCATGAGTACCAGACCTCCCTGACCTGGGAGACCCTGGACGCGATCAGGGAGATCGGCGGGCTGCCATTCATCCTCAAGGGCGTGGCGACGGCGGAAGACGCGGCGCTGGCCGTCGAGCACGGGGTCCGGGCGGTCTACGTCTCCAATCACGGCGGCCGGCAGCTCGACCACGGGCGGGGGGCCATCGAGATTCTGCCCGAGATCGTCGCGGCCGTGGACGGCAAGGCCGAGGTGATCATCGACAGCGGATTCGTCCGCGGGACCGACGTCCTCAAGGCCCTCATCCTGGGGGCGGACGCCGTGGCGATTGGAAAGCTCCAGGCCTGGGCGCTCGCCGCCGCCGGCCAGGCCGGCCTCGTCCGGGCGCTCGAGATCCTCGAGGGGGAGATCGAAAAGTCCATGGGGCTTCTCGGCGTGACGAGCCTTGCCGAGCTGGACGGATCGCACCTTACGGCGACGGACCCGGTGACGCCCGCCCACGAGATGAGCGCGTTCCCCCACCTCCCGGAAGACGCCCGCTTCTGATTTCCGCCCGTTCGGCCGCCATCGCGGTTTCACGGACGGCCGGTCCCGGCCTTGACGCCATCGCCGTCGCGCTCCGGCCCGGGGAGTCGCCGGGCGTCTCCGACCCCTTCAAGCCAACCCCATCAATCCCCTTGAGCGGCCTCCGGCTTGTCTTGGAACCGGCGGAGCGGCGCGGAAGAATTCGGTCCGGGCGGTTGTTTTCCGCGCCGTCCGGGCCAAAAATAGAGACCGCGAGAGAGAAAGACGAGAAACCTTATCGGTGGAAATCCGCCGACCCTGCCCCGCGTCATCGCCCGGTTTCTTCCCGGTGGTCGGGACTCCGCCAAAGACCGGGAACAAATGACTTGATCCAAGCGTCTACTCTGAAAACAGATGGTTGGAGTCCGCGTTATCCACCCGCGTGATGGGAGGAGTATGGGCATGCCGGAGAGAGAAACGCTCGGGACGCCGAAGGCCGGAACGCAATTTCGCATGGGTCCGATTCCGGGCAGGGGCGGATGGCTGCGAACGGTTCTGTTGTCCGTTTGCGTGTTGGCCGTACTTTCTTCTTCTTCCTACGCCTACGAGAACCGGCCGCTGGCCGCGGAGGGGGCGGCCTACGAGGAAGAGATCAAGGCCCGAATCCGCGACGACCGCGATAAGCTGTCCCCGGAAGACCTGGAGATGCTCAAGACGCTGGTCGGACCCATCCTTCCCCGCCCGCCCGCCGGGAAAGGGCCGCGCCGCAAGGGCGCGTCGGACGCCGTCTTCGCTTATGAACTCCTGATCGCCAGGGGGAAGGGAACTTCCGCGACGTGGCTGAAGCTCGCGCGCGCGCATTCCGACCCCGGTCCTCATCGGAATCTGCGAAAGGCCGCCCGGGCGGCCTACATGGCGTACAAAGCGGCGGGAAGCGGCCTTTCCCGCGCGATGGCCTTGGGCTTTCTCGCGACGGTCTTCGACAAAACCCGGGACTCCTCGCAGGCCTTGATGGCCATCCGGGAAGCGAGCCGGCTGGTCCCGCGGGAGGATGCGGCCGGCGCAGGAACCGTCATCGGCCGGCTTGCCCGATCGCTCGACCAGACCCGGAATCGGCTCGAGAAGCGCCATTCATTCCGGTTGCGCAGGTTTCGCGTTTATTCCAACCGTCCAAAACCCTCGGTCTGCCTGACGTTCTCCGGTCCGCTGGCCGGGAGGGGACGGGTTCGGTATCGGGACTACATCCAGATCAACCCCGCCGCCCAGGTCGCCTTGAACCCCGAGGGGAAGTCCCTTTGCCTGGAGGGCCTGGCGCACGGGCGGTCATACAAGATAACGGTCCTGAAGGGGATGCCCGATCGGCATGGCCTGAAAACGCCCGCGGGCGCGACCGTCCGGGCCGCCGTCCCGGACCGCGCCCCCCAGGTCGCCTTTCGGAACAGCGCCTACGTCCTGCCGGCCCGGAAGGCCAAGGACCTCCCCCTCTCCGTGGTCAACGTCCGGACCGTCAAACTGCGGGTCTACCACGTCGTGGAGCGGAACCTCATCCGCGAGATCATGGCAGGGAATATCACCCGCCAGCTCTACAACTGGAAATTGAGGGAATTCCGGGAAAACACGGGCGAGCTGCTCTGGCGGGGCAGTCTGGATGTAGAGACCCAGGTCAACCGGGAGACGCGCACGTCCATTCCGCTGGGAGAAATCCTGAAGGATGGGCGGCCGGGCGTCTATGTGGTCGCGGCCAGGGCCGGAGGCGTCCTCGCGACGCAGTGGGTCGTCATGTCGGACCTCGGACTCTCCACGGTCAAGGGGCGGGACGGCCTGCACGTGTTCGTCCGCTCCCTGAAATCGGCCAAGCCCGTGGCGGGCGCGGAAGTCCGGCTCATCGCCCGGAACAACAAGGTGTTGGACACCGTGACGAGCGATGGCCGTGGCGTAGCGCGGTTCCCCGCGGGCAGGGTGCGCGGACGGGGGGGGAACGCACCGGCGGCGGTCATGGCGAGAACGCCAGCGGCCGAGCCCGGGGAGGGGGCGAAGCGGGACGGCCCTTCCGGGGATTTCAATTTCCTCGATCTGACGCGGCCCGCAATGGACCTGTCCGACCGGGGCGTCGCCGGGCGGCCTTTCCCGGGGCCGATGGACGTCTACCTCTACACCGATCGGGGGGTCTACCGGCCGGGGGAGCGGGTGAACCTCATGGCCCTGTTGCGCGACGACCGGGGCCGGGGGCTGCCCGACCTGCCGCTGACCCTCAAAGTCTTCCGCCCGGACGGGCTTCGGTTCGGCCGCTTTGTCCGGCGCGGGGACGCCGGAGGGGGAAGCCGAAAGACCCTGCGGCTTCCGGTCACCGCGCGGACCGGCACGTGGCGCGTCAGCGCCCATATCGATGAGAAGGCCGGCGCCATCGGTCAGGCGGAATTCCAGGTCGAGGACTTCGTGCCCGCCCGCATCGAGCTGGCGCTCTCACCTTCGGCCGGGGTGCTGCGCCCGTTCAAGGCGCTCTCGATTCAGGCCAAAGGGACGTACCTGTACGGGGCGAGCGCGTCGGGTCTCAAGGCCGACGCCGAGGTGGTGCTCGTCGAGGACAAGGACCCGCACCCGGCCTTCGCGGATTACCGCTTCGGGAAGGTGGGGGAAGCCTGGGCGCCGAAGCGGATGTCCTTCAAGGCGCCGCCGACGGACGAATCCGGAATGACGCGGGTGACGATCCGGGTCAAAAACCCCGGGGAAACCACGAAGCCCCTGAAAGCCGTCATCCGGGTGAACCTCTTCGAGAAGGGCGGCCGGCCCGCCAGGAAGAGCCTGACGATTCCCCTCCGTTACCGGCCCTTCGAGATCGGCATCCGCCCCGAGTTCAAAGAGGACGCGGTGGAGGAGGGCCGGGAGGCCCGGTTTTCGGTCATCGCCGTAGACCCCGAGGGCAAGGCCGTCGCGGCGAAGGGGCTGCGCTACGCCTTCTTTGAGGAGAATTGGGATTACGTCTGGTACACCCGGGGCGGGAGATGGACCTACCGCAGGGTGATTCGGGACCGGCTGATCGCCCGGGGCGACGTGGTCTTCGGCGCGACCGGGCCCGCCGCGCTGTCCCGCCGCGCGCCGTTCGGAAGGTACCGGCTCGAGGTGGATGACCCCCAAACGGGCGCGGGCGCGAGCGTCCGATTCCGGGCCGGGTGGTTCGTGAGCCCCTCGCCCGGAGACAAGCCCGATAAGCTCGAGTTGACGCTGGACAAGAAATCCTACGCGCCCGGAGAGACGGCGCGCGTGTACGTCAAGCCCCCCTTCGACGCCGAAGCGCTGGTCCTGGTGGTCAACGACCGGCTCCACGAGACGCGAAGCCTGCGCGTGCCGGCCGCGGGCATGGCGATCCCGATTCACGTCTCGGAAGAGTGGGGCGCGGGCGCCTACATCATGGCCGCGGCGTATCGGCCCGAGAACGCGGCGCGGCGGCGCGGCCCGGGCCGGGCCGTCGGGCTGGCATGGGCCGCGGTCCGGCCCCCGAAGCGGACGCTGAAGCTGGCCATCGAGGCCCCGGACGAGGCGCTCCCCAGGCGGACGGCGACGGTTTCGGTCAAGGTCGAGGGCTACACGGGGAAAGGGCCGGTCTTTATCACGCTCGCCGCCGTGGACGAAGGCATCCTGAGCCTCACGGATTTCAAAAGCCCCGACCCCCGCCCGCACTACTTCGGCAAGCGCAAGCTCGGGGTGGACCTCCACGACATCTACGGGAGGCTCATCGACGCCGACGCCGACAGCCGGGGGCGCATCCGGACGGGCGGGGGCGAGCCCGCCGGAGGGGCGCGGAACCTCGTCGCCCCGTCCGCCCGCACGGTCCGGTCGGTCGCCCTGTTCTCGGGGCGGGTCCGGGTGAACGAAGCGGGCGTAGCGACGGTGCCGCTCGCCCTGCCCGATTTCAACGGCCGGCTTCGCCTGATGGCGGTCGGGTACGGGCGGGACTCGGTCGGCGCGGCCGAGACCTTCATGGTGGTCCGGGAGCCGCTGGTCACGCAGATCTCCATGCCGCGATTCCTGGCGCCCGGCGATGAAGGCGACATCCACCTGACCTTGCACAATCTCGCCTCGCCCGCGGGCCGGTATGAAGTCCGGTTGGACGCCTCCGGGGCGGTCGGGACGGAGGGCGGCCCGGCGAGGGAGACGACCCTCTCCCGGGGAGAGCGGCGTTCGCTGACCTTCCGGTTGAAGGGCCGGGAGGGGGGAGGGGGAGTCGGCCGCGTCTGGCTCAGCGTCCGGGGGCCCGGGGATTACGCGCTGGACCGCGACTGGGAGATCCCCGTGCGGCCCGGCCGGCCCGTTCTCACGGAGACCCTGACCCGGTCTTTGGACGGGGGGAAAAAGGTGCGGTTCGGCCGGAAGGTCATGGCGAAGTTCTCCCCGAATTCGGGCAGGTTGCTCCTTTCCCTGAGCGCGATTCCGAATGTGAACGCGACCGGGTTGCTGAGGGACCTCGATCGGTATCCTTACGGATGTCTCGAACAGGTCACGAGCCGGGCCCTGCCGCTGCTCTACCTGGGCGGGGTGGCCCGGAGCTATGGGATCGAGCTCAAGGGCAAAGACGGCCTGACGCGCCGCGTACAGTCCGCGATTGAGCGGGTCCTGGACCGCCAGCTCCCCAACGGGGGCTTCGCGCCCTGGAGTCCCTACGGCCGGGCCGAGGAATGGCTCACGCCCTTTGTGATGGATTTCCTCGTCCGGGCGCGGGCGCAGAAGCATTTCGTCCCGGAATTCGGCTACCGGCTGGGTCTGGACTGGCTGAAGGCGAGCGTCGCCGGCGGCCGCTACGGGCGACACGCCCTGGCCGCCCGGGCGTACGCGCTCTATGTGCTGGCGAAGGCGGGGGAAGCCAGAATCGGGGACCTGCGATACTTTTACGAGACGTATTTCGATAAGCTCCCCACGATCCTGGCCCGGGCGCAAATCGCTGGGGCCCTCGCGCGCTACGGCGAGCGGAAGCTCGCGATCCGGGCGTTTCAGACGACGCTGGCGGACGCCGCCCGGGGGGACGCCGGGAGGATCGAGCCTCGGGGCGCTTCGGCCACGCGGGTCTTTTACGACTACGGCTCCGCCCTCCGGGACGTCGGCGGGTTCGCCCACCTCCTGGCGGAATCGGACCTGATGCCGGGCCGGGCGTTCGAGCTGGCCGAGCGGGTCGCCGAGAGACTATCCTCCCGCCGCTATACGAGCACCCAGGAAAAAGCCTGGCTGCTCCTCGCGGCCCACGCCTTCGCGAAAAACCGGCGGCCGATGCGCCTGTCGCTGGAGGGGGGACCCGCCGCGCCGCACACCAAGCCCGTGCGCCTCGCCCTGGGCCGGAGCGACCTGGAAACGGACTTCACCGTCCGGAACGAGGGCGAGCATCCGGTCTACCTCTCGGCGTCCCTGAGCGGCGCGCCCAAAGAGGACCCGCCCCCCATGGAATCCGGTTTCAGGATTCAAAGGCGGTATTTCACCCTGGACGGCAAGGAGATCGGACTGGAGAAGGTGGGGCAGGGCGAAGTCCTGGCGGTCCTCATCACCGGGCGGGCCACGACCGGATTGAGCCACCGAGCGCTGATCGTGGACCTGCTGCCAGCGGGTTTCGAGATCGAGAACGCCGGTTTGGCGCACACCGCCTCGGTCGTTGACCTGTCGTG
>JASLXW010000215.1 GCA_030740135.1 Nitrospinota bacterium | reverse complement strand
CCTGCTTATAGTTGATCGCGGCGTCCGCGCCCAAATCGCGGGCGATCTTCATCTTTTCGTCCGAGCTTGCCGTTGCGAACACTTCCGCGCCCCGCCATTTCGCCAACTGGATCGCCACATGACCCACGCCTCCGGCCGCCGCGTGGACAAGGACCTTGTCGCCCGCCTCGACCCCGGCCCGATCAATGAGCGATTCCCAGGCTGTCAGGGTCACCAGCGGAAGCGCCGCCGCCTCGGCCATGGACAGCGAGCGGGGCTTGTGCGCGGCCAGATCCGCATCGACCGCCATGTACTCCGCAAGGGCTCCGCTGTAAGGGCCGACCCCTCCGGCGCATGCGTAGACCTCGTCCCCCGCCTGAAAATCCGAAACCCCCTCGCCCACGGCCTCCACAACGCCGGCTATGTCGCCATGCAGAACCGCGGGCAACGGGGAAGAGAACGGCAATTGAATGCTTCTGAGCTTGCAATCCAGCGGGTTGACGCTTGTCGCCTCCACCCGGATGAGCAGGTGTCCCGGCTTTATTTCGGGCCGGGGGACCGTGGCTGACTTGAAGACCTCCGGTTCGCCCAGCTCCTCGACAATCATGGCCCGCATGGTCATCCGAATATCTCCTTCATTTTTCGGCGGCAGGCCGCTGGCCGCCGGTTGCGTTGATTGATCGGCGATGGCCGCTCACCGTCCGGGTTTCACCCAGATGTCGCGTTCGTGCATCAGGTCGATCTGCCGCTGGTTGACCTTTTCCCTGTATTCGGCGTGCTTCATCGGCGCCCGGTCCAGGTACAGGTTTTTGGGATAGATGGGCTGATCATAGACGATCTGATAGAGCTCGGTCCGCAGGTCCTTTATCCAGTTGTTCCACTGGGCCCGGGCGCGGTGGTCGCGCATGGCCTCGATGTCGATCACCCCCGCGACGTATGTGGAGCCCGCGCCGTACTCTTGCTTGCCGACGATCTGTCCCTTGTGGTTGATGATGAAGGACCGTCCCCCGAAGGTGTCGATGGGGGTGTCCTCCTCCGCGAACAGGTAATACGTCCCCATGTTGGGCGCGACGATGTACATGTTGTTGTCCAGCGCGCGGGCGCGGCTCTGAATCTCGAAGATCTCGTTGCCGGTCGCCGGATGGGGATACGACGCGCGGTAGACCACCTCGGCGCCGTTCAACGCCAGGGCCCGGGCATTCTCGGGGTAGGAGCCCTCGTTGGCCATCATGATGCCCAGCCGGCCGATTTCGGTGTCCGCCACCGGCCAGAACGCGTCCAGGTTGTTTCCGTATTTCTCAATCCACCAGTCGTAGATGTCGTGCGGACAGACGGAATGCTCCACGGGGAAGAGCGGCGAGACCTTGTAGTGGACGAGGGTGACCTCCCCCTTCGGGTCCAGGATGAAGCCGACGTTGAAGAAGCGGTCCTTCAGGTCGGGGTGGCGCGCCTTGGCCTGCGCCATGATGAATGAATCATACTCGCGCGCCATCTTCCCCAACGCCTCGGTCTCCTCGCCCGGGATGTCGATGGCGCATTCATTCGCGAACTTCACGTGATCGAGGTCGAGCACCTCGTCGTTGAAACCCTGGAGCGCGCCTTCGGGGATGGCGATCAAACGTGTCGGAATGTCCAGGCTGGACAACCAGGCGGCGGCCTTCACCAGATGGGTCAGGTGCTCGATGTTGGTCATGATGTCGGCGCGCTTACGAATGCCGCGCACCGTCGGGATCAGCCCGACGCAGTTATACGGTTTGATCATTCCTTTCTCCTCATGCCGGCCCCCGCCCGGTGGGACATCCTCCGCCTTCGCGTGGGACAAGCCTTGAAAACTCGACCTGGTTGGGTTCGTCCCCCGGCCCCCTGGTAGGGCGGGCTTCCAGCCCGCCTTCCAAAGTAACCGGGAGGATCAACCAACCCGCACGCGCCCCACCAGGGGTTCGCAACCCCTGACCGGGGAGCGGGCCGCTCACTCCGCCGCCACGGACGGAAGGCCGGAAAGCGCCATCGCCAGCTCGGCTTCGTCGTAAGACTCGTCGGCCACGTCGCCCGCGAAATAATCCGTGTAGCCCTGCATGTCGAAATGGCCGTGGCCGCTGATGTTGATCAGGATCGTCCGGGAGACGCCCTCCTCCTTGCACCGCGCCGCTTCGTCGATGGCGACCTTGATGGCGTGGTTGGCCTCGGGCCCGGGCAGGATGCCCTCCGCGCGCGCGAACGCGACGCCCGCGGCGAAGCACTCGTTTTGCCGGCATGCCCGGGCCTCAATCAGCCCCAGGTCGTGGAGGTGGCTGATGATGGGCGCCATCCCGTGATAACGCAGGCCCCCGGCGTGAAACCCCCCCGGCACGAAGGTCGAGCCCAGGGTGTACATCTTGAGGAGCGGCGTCAGGTGGGCGGTGTCGCCGAAGTCGTAGGCGAGGCTCCCTTTGGTCAGCGTCGGACACGCGGCGGGCTCGACGGCGATGGGGCGGACGTCCCGGCCGCCGCGGAGCTTCTCGCCGAGGAAGGGAAGGACGATCCCGGCGAAGTTGCTCCCGCCGCCCGTGCAGGCGACGATCAGGTCGGGGTAGTCCTCAGCCCGCTCGAATTGCTTCATGGCCTCCTGGCCGATGACCGTCTGGTGGAGCAGGACGTGGTTGAGGACGCTGCCCAGGGCGTACTTGGTGTCCTCGCGCGCCGCCGCGAGCTCGACCGCCTCGCTGATCGCCATCCCGAGGCTGCCCAGGCTGTCGGGGTCCTCGGCAAGAATGCGCCGGCCGGATTCGGTTTCCTCGCTCGGGCTGGGCACGCAGCGCGCGCCGTAGGACTCCATGATCGCCCGGCGGTAGGGTTTTTGCTCGTAGCTGATCTTGACCATGTAGACGCTGATTTCGAGGTCGAACAGCGACCCGGCGAAGGCGAGCGCCGCGCCCCACTGGCCGGCGCCGGTCTCGGTCGTGAGGCGCTTCACTCCGGCGGCCTTGTTGTAATAGGCCTGGGCGACGGCGGTGTTGGTCTTGTGGCTGCCGCTCGGGCTGACGCCTTCGTACTTGTAATAGATCTTCGCCGACGTATCCAGCGCGCGCTCGAAGCGCCGGGCGCGGTAGAGCGGCGAGGGGCGCCATTGACGATAGATCCGCCGCACCTCTTCGGGGATGTCGATCTCGCGCTCGGTGCTGACCTCCTGCTCGATGAGCGCCATCGGAAAAAGCGGCGCGAGATCGTCAGGTCCGATGGGCGCGCCCGTTCCGGGATGGAGCGGCGGCGGAACCGGTTTCGGCAGATCGGCCGCGATGTTGTACCAACGCGACGGGATCTCCTCCTCGGCCAGAAGATATTTGATGGTCTCGGACATGGTCTCGTCTCCCCATGAACGCGTCCGTCCGGCGCTTCGGCCATCCCGCGCCCGACTCGCTTGAACGCCGCGGGCTGCGTTTCCGGCGCCCGTGGCCTCTCCCCTTAATCTTCCTCCATGAAGAACCGGCCAAACCCGAGGGGGTAACCCAGGGCCAGCTTGCACACCTTGTCCCGGACCGCATCGGCTTTCAGGTCCGCCCAGCCGCCGGGAAGCGGCAACTCGGACTGAAAGTAGAATACGCCGCTGTCGTGATAATGATAGACGCCGTAGACGTCCTCCTCGCCCGCGTCCTCCAGGCCGTCTTCCAGCAGCTCCTGGAAGGAATCCCCCAGTTGGAGGGCGTTGCCCTCGATGGCCTCGCTCACGTTGCGGTCACGCGTGGCGAGAGACACCTGGACGCCCGCCTGTTCGGGATGAGGATTCACGCGAACCCAGGTTTTTTCCCAGATGGTCAGCCAGGCCTCCGGCTCGGGGGGCTCATGGCGGGGCAGGCCCGGGTCCCGGTCATGGACTTCCGAGAATCGGCCGTCGTCGGAAAAGAAGGTTTTCACCTTTTCGAGAAATTCCAGGACCCAACTTCGCTCCATTTCGGTTAACGGCATTCAACTCCCCTCGGTTTCTTCCTCCCCCCTCGGGGGATTCGGTTTCGAAAAGCGCCCGGCCGCGAAACTTCAGCGGCTCGGGTCGAAGGGGCGCCTGGATGGGCGCGGACCGCCCATTGCCTACGCGTCCTCCTCCGGCTTCTCTTTCATCTTCTTGAGTTTATTATAAAACGTCTTCAGGCTGATCCCGAGAAGCCGCGCCGCCTCGGGTTTCTTGCCTTCGGTTTCGTCGAGGGCCCGGGCGATGAGACGCTCCTCCACCCGCGACAGCGGCCCCAGCGGGACGGAGACCATTCTGGCGGAGGACTCGCCGTTTCCGGTGTCCCCCGAAGGCCGGGCCAGCTCTTCGGGCAGATGCTCCGGCCCCGCTTCAGTCCCCGAACATAAAATCACCGCCCGCTCGATGACGTTTCGGAGCTGCCGAACGTTCCCCGGCCAGGGATACGCCCGCATCAGCCCCCAGCTTTCAGGGGAAAAACCGCCGACCGATTTCTCGTACCGGGCATTGAACATCTTGATGAAATGGTCCGCGAGATTCTGGAGGTCCTCCAGGCGCTCCCGCAGGGGAGGCAGAAAGATCGTGAAGACGTTGAGCCGGTAAAAGAGGTCCTGGCGCAGTCTTCCTTCCTCGATGGCCTCGTGCAGATTTCGGTTGGTCGCCGCCACGATGCGGACGTCCACCTCCATCTCCTCCCGCCCGCCCAGGAGGCGGAACCGGCCGGTCTCGAGGACGCGGAGAAACTTGACCTGCAGGTCGGGCGGCATTTCGGCCACCTCGTCGAGAAAGAGCGTTCCCCCGTGAGCCACCTCGAACGCCCCCGCTCGTTTGGCCGTCGCTCCCGTGAAGGCGCCGCGCTCGTGACCGAAGACCTCGCTCTCGAACAGGGTTTCCGGAATGGCCGCGCAGTTGAGGGCGACAAAGGGGGCGTTCCGCCGAGTGCTCAGCACGTGGATCGTCCGGGCCACCACCTCTTTGCCCACGCCGCTCTCGCCGGCGAGGAGGATGGGCGCTTCGGTGGGCGCGGCCTGAAGGAGCAGCGCCCGGACGCGGCGGACGCCGGGGGCCTCGCCGATGAACTGACGCTCGGCCTCGCGCCGCAATTCCTCGGGGGACAAAGAGACCGGCCCCGGCCCGGCTTCGGCCGCCCCGCCGCCGGCCCGGCCGGGACCGCCGGGCGCGGGGGCCTTGGGAGCGCTTCGAGCGGCCACTTTCTGAAACAGGACGGAAAGCTGATCCGGGTCCAGGGGTTTTTCGAGAAAATCGACGGCCCCCTCCCGCATGGCCTCCACGGCGTTGGCGGTGGTTCCGTGCGCCGTCAGGACCACGACCTGACAGGAGAAGTCGAGTTTCCGGATCTCACGAAGGGCCGCCAGCCCGCCCATCCGGGGCATCTTGAGGTCGAGCAGGATCACGTTGGGCCGGAACTCGGCCGCCGTCTCCACGGCCTCGACCCCGTCTCCGGCCGTTCTCACCTCCGCGCCCTGGGCCTCCAGGCGCATGCCGAGGGTGTGGAGGATGTTCTCGTCGTCATCGACCAGAAGGGCCTTGAGAGATTTCAAAGGGGAGGGCATCGGCGGTCGAGCCTCGATCACGGATTCCTCGCGGGCGGGGAAAGGGGGAGGACGCTCAAGAGCCCTCTTTGCGGAGGTCGTCGAAACGGAGCTGAATGTCTTTGAGCCTGCGGATCTCTACCCGCAGGGCTTCCCGCTGGGCGGCGCCGGCCTGGAGCTTTTCCACCGTCGGGCGAAGGGCCGAGATCGGAGGACCCAGGGAATGGCCGGGATGGGCGCGAAGAAAGCGGTCGATGGAGGCCATGGCCCGCGGGTAATCCTCCGACTGGAGGGCGCCGAACAGGTCGGCCAGGAAATCCTTCGTCAGCCCCAGCTCCGCGTCGCGGCGGCGCCGCTCACCGTAGAGCCGGCTCAGCTCCCGTCTCAGGCGGTCCCGGTCCCGGCGCAGGGCGTCCGGAGAATCCGGGGAATTTCGTTCCGGCTTTTCCGCCCCGTTGACGCTCCGGGCATCCGGCTTTCGGGCGACCGAAGCGCCGCCCCGGGCCGCATCGGCCGGCGGCCGCCGGGCGCCGGTTCGAGCGGGCGAAGTCCTTTCTTTCACCGCCGGGCCGCAGCCGACCAGGATGATCAGCGCGGCCGCGAGGGGGAAACCCGTCTTCATCGCCCCGCCCCCTTTCGGTCCCGAAGGGTTCGACCCCGTCGAGTCTGGAACTCCACTTTGAAAAACCCGTTGACGAACCGAATCTTACGTGACCGCGGGACACCGAGTCAAAACGGGCGTCGCTCCGCGACAGGACCCGGCGGGAGAGGCGAAATTCGGGTTGACAAGTCGATCCGCCGGTCGATATATTTCGGGCAATGGAAATATGGAATCAGGGGATGAAATCCGCCACCCCCTTTCCAAAACGGGAGTTTCCGGAATCCCGTAATCCGACGGACAGGCGAATCAATCCATCGCACACTCCGGCCGGGAAGCCATTTTGACGTAAGCGGGGAGACTCGCCCGAAAGGCTTTGTGAAAATCATCACATGAGCGGCCAAAGCGCGTTGCCCCGCCGAATCGATCGTTGAAAGAATGACCGAACATATTCAAGATGCCCGCGTCCCGCGGCTCAGAACCGAACGAGACACCTTCGCCCGAAGACACTTCCTGTCCGTGGCGGCCTGGGGAGGGTTCTTTCTCTCCTTGGCCGTAGGCGGTCTGGGGATGCTGCGCTTCATGTTCCCGCGGGTTTTGTTCGAGCCCTCCAAGACCTTCAACGCCGGGAAGCCGGACGATTACGTCGTCGGGGTCGTCAGCGAGAAGTTCAAGCTCTCCAAGCGGGTGTGGATTGTCCGGGAGAAAAAGGGCTTCTACGCCCTGCTGGCCATCTGTACGCACCTGGGGTGCACGCCCCGCTGGCTGGCCTCCGAGAACAAGTTCAAATGCCCCTGCCACGGAAGCGGTTTCCGCAAAAACGGCGTGAACTTCGAGGGTCCCGCGCCCCGTCCCCTCGATCGGGTCAAGATCGCCCTGAATGAGGAGGGAGAGATCATCATCGACAAGGGAAAGA
>JASLXW010000214.1 GCA_030740135.1 Nitrospinota bacterium | reverse complement strand
GGCGACGTCGAGGATGGGATCCATCTCCGCGACTTGGCCGTAGAGGTGGACCGGTATGACGGCCCGGGTGCGCGGGATGATCGCGGCCTCGATGCCGGCCGGATCGATATTAAAGGTCTCGGGATCGACGTCCACCAGGACCGGCCGGGCGCCGACGTAGCAGATGGCCGCCACGGTGGCCACGAAGGTGAAGGGCGTGGTGATGACCTCGTCGCCCGGACCTACGCCAGCTGCGAGGAGGGCGCTCGTCCCGGAGTTCACGGCGATGCCGTGCAGCGCGCCGCAATTGGCGGCGAACTCCTTCTCGAAGGCGGTCACCTCCGGTCCCAGGATGAATCGGCCGCTTTCAAGAACGGACAGAACGGCCTCATCCACCTCTTTCTTGATGGTGCGGTACTGGCCCGCCAGATCTGCGAAGGGAACCAAGGATTATCCTCTCCAACAAGTTAGGAGGTTCATTGAAGACCACGCACTCATTTCTCTGGCCGCATCCCGCTTCCTCCACATGGCCAGAGGCGGCTCTACCCGCCCGCCACCGCAGGATGTCCACCATCCGGAGAGAGCACAACCAGAGCTGAGAGCAATCAATCTGCCTTGGGGATGAGAACGAACGAAAGGGCGGCCAAGTTCGTCCGGAAATGAAAGCGCTCATGCGGGAACGTAACCTTCGGGGCGGCGATGCCCAATGAATGCCAGAAATTCTCGTCTAGCACAAGTTCCCGAATGGGTGACAAAGCACCTTCGTGAAGATAGATCGTGGCCTCATCCGCCAACTGCTTTGCAACGGCCCGTAGGCACCCCTTGTATGAGGAAAGAAGGTCCACGTCGAAGAAGCAGAATGAGATGGAGCGGTCGTCATGGAGAGGAATTTCCGCGAGACTCCGGATATCGGAAGCGATCACTTCCACCGCATGTGGTACACCGTACCGCTCGATGTTCGAACGAAACTCCTCGATGGTCGAAGAGACCGCGCCTTCTTTGAAAATGTACTGCCGCCCGGGCCCGTCCGGCGAAATGTAGGGATTCTCGTCACTCTCCGGAAGTCCGGCGAAGGTATCGACAGTCACCATTTTCTGGCCCCGCATCGCCGCGATGAAGCTCAAGAGGCTGGTCGACTGGCCCATGAACGTGCCCACCTCGAGAATGACGCCTTCGCTCGGAGTGGAATAAATACCCTCGACCAGACAAAGATAGTCGATCGGGAACACGCAACCGGGAACTTTCAAGCTGATCTGCATGATCTTGCGGAGAAGCCGGAACCGATCCCTAAACCCGAGGCCAGGAATATTGACCGAAAACAAGAACCTCGCCGTCATGTAAACCGTGCGGAAGAAATACTCCAGGAGGTCGGCGGGCTCGTCGCGGAGCGCCTTCCACGTCTGCCCGAAGAAACCGTAGTGACCAAGTTCGTTCTCTCGGCTTACTCTTGAGATTTCACGAACGACAGATTTTCCCGGCATCGGAGGTCTTCTTTATGGCAAGATCAGGCGGACGGGCCTAGTCGATGGCTCCGACGGCTCCGTTTTTCCACTTATCGCCATAGACGCCCAACAGGTGGTAGCGCGGTTCGTCCAGATCACTGTCTGCGCTGATCCCGCTGACGTAATGGCAACCCAGACAGGCCGGGATCGTCTCCCGGGCCCCCCGCAGGTGAGCGAGGCGGAATTCCCTGAGCGCCTCGCCGTTCCAGATCTCCACGAGACTTTGAGTGGAAACGTCGCCGACGATGGTGTCCATGCCCCAATCGACGCAGCATACGGAGACCTTTCCGTTGTAGTTGATCGACATCTTCATGAACGGTTCGGGACACACCCTGCGATCCGGATTGATCCGATCGACGCCGGACATGCCTGTTGCGGGCTGGAGCCCCAGGGTCATGTCCTTGTCGAGCGTATTGCTCCACCCCATGAGCGAGTCGATATTGAAGCTGTCCGACAAGGGGCCGAAATCCCGAATGAACGCCTCTTTTTCCACATCCGTCAGACCAGCGTCGGTGATTTTACAGTGGACCCGAAGAGGAGAGTTCTTCCTTTCTTTCATCTCGTAAATGGAGGCCACATTCCGCCTGATCTTCTCGAAATCCGAGTGTGTCTGCGTGATCTTCCGATAACCATCATCTTCCAGGCCATAGACCGAAATCCGAATGCAATCGAGTCCGGCTTCAATCAGTGCCTCCGCAATCTCAGTGGTGAGCAGCGATCCGTTGGTGGTGGTCTCAACGGATTCGGCCACGCCGGCGGACTTGGCGCGGGCGACCATCTCCGGGAGGCTCTTGTGCAGCAAGGGTTCGCCGTCCTTGTAGAGGTGGAGGACCCGGACTCGGCGGGGAAAGTCCTTCATGCCGTCGATGATTCTACCGAACAGGTCTAGCTTCATCATGCCAACTGGTCGCCCGACGGACCGAAGAAGGTCGGGATTCCCCGTCGGGCAGAACACGCATTTGAAGTTGCAGGCGTTGGTGGGATCGATCAGAACTGCCAGAGGAGTATCCAGGGGCAACAGATCCCGCAGGGGCGTCCTCTGGTGTCTCTGGTTGTAGGGCCGGAGGAATCTGGACTCGGCCGGGGAGATGTTCGAAACCATCTTCGATTCCTTAACTCAGAATTTTCAGAGAGGCATTCCCTCCGTTTTTCCCCGTGCCGCCCATCACGGCGCTCACAGCCACCTCGAAGCCCCATTCCCACCGCATGGCTTTCCAATCCGTGCAGGGGCCGCAGAGGGAATGCGCTTCTTCGTACCTTTCGCCCAGATGGCACTCCCTCAGCCTTTCGTACTCGGGGCTCTTCCATATCTCTTTGATCGTCCGGGTTCTGAGGTCACCGATGTTGGTCTGCTCCAGCCAGTCCACGACGCAGAACCGGACGTGCCCGTCGGGCCCGATGGTGACGCGCTTCCAGAACTGCGGGCATGGCCAGCGAACGGGCTCAGCCAACAGATTATCCTCTGTACCGGGCCTGAGGGGGCTTAGGCCTAGGTTCTCCACGTAGTTTCGAACAAGGACCCGATCCACCAGAGGGGTCCAGTAGTTCACGAACTGCTGCACTTCCTCGTGCGACTCGGGTTGGTCGATGATGCTGAGCATCACCTTCGTGTGCGCCTTCTTCTTTTCGCGCAGGTAGAGGAGACGGTGCACGTTGGACCAGACGCGGTGGTAGTTGGAGCCGACCCGGACGGTCTCGTAGCCTTCCCTCGTCGCCGCGTCGAGGCTGATGTCGATGATGTCGAGGCCGTGGTCGAGGAGGCGGTCCATGATCGTCTTGCCGGGAATCCGCTTCCCGTTCTCGATGGCCGCAGTGTCGAGCGTCAGGGCGGTGGTGGTCAGGTTGACTGGGGAGATGCCCTTGGCATTGGCGTAGGCGAGCTGATCCAGGAACTGGGGATGGACGAGGGCCTCGCCCGCCGGGGAATACCGCAGGAGAGTGATCTTATTCTCGGCGATCTCGTCGATGATCTTCTTATAGATGTCCCATTCCATGTAGAGGGGCTTGTAGTCCGGGTGCTCCGGGTAGCCCTGGCCCTGGGGACAGTGGATGCAGCGGAGGTTGCAGACGGTCGTGTTCTCCAGGATGACCATGGAGGGGAAATCCCGTGCGTCCTCCGACGGAAACCCGTATTTGACAGGCGTCGGATCCGCTTGCTTTTGGGCCGACTTCATTCGTGACGCCCCCCACGGGGTTGCCCCGCACCCGCTTCCCCTATCTCCCGAAAAAATCCCGGCTTGTGGACCAAATCAAACAGCCGACAGACCATCATAATGCGGAGGGAGAATTGGTCAAGCCCCGTTAGAGGGAAAAGCCATTCCGACGCCTCTAGGCGGGCTCCCCTATCCCCGGCGGAGGTGGCGCTCGATCCAGAAGCTCGCTATGTCGGCCAGCGTCCATAGGATGTCGCGCGGCCTTCCGTAATAGGGGGCGCCGCTCTCCCGCCGGTGGAACACGGCCCGCACCTGGGCGAGACGGTACCCGGCGTCCCGGGCACGGATGATGAGCTCGGGCGTGACGAAGGCAGGGCTCCGCGCCTTGACGGGCAGGCTCTGGATCACCTCCCGCTTGTAGGCCTGGGTGAAATTGAGGTCTGGCACGTCGATCCAGAACAGAAGCCTCACCAGCCAATGGTGTACGAAGGAGGTCAGTCTTCGCCAGGGCGAGTGGGCGGAGCGGTCGGTTCGGATCACGACAACGACGTCGGCCTGCGGAAAATGCGGCAGCACCTTGCCCAGGTCGCTGGGGTCGAACGGGAGGTCCATGCCGTTGTGAATTGTGACATTGCCCCGGGCCGCCCTCGCCCCGACGAGGAGACTCGTCCCGACCCCCAGGTTGATGGGGTTATGGATGACGCGCACCGAAGGATGCTCCTCTGCCAGGCGATCGGCGATGGTGGACGTGGCGTCCGTGCTGGCATCGTCAACGAGGAGGATCTCGTGGGAGACCTTGAGCGCCTTCAGCGCGGCAAGGCACCGGGAGACGGAAGCCTCGATGCTTGCCTCCTCGTTGTAGCCCGGGATGATGACCGATATATCGAGATGGTCAGGCGGCATGATTCCTTTCCCCGACAGCATGGGGCCTCCGTGAAGCGGGGGCCTGCTTGATGGCGAGACACAGAAAAGTCGTGCAGTCGGCGAATCCGGCGCCAGTTTTTACCGCGAGACGCCCTTTGGAATTCCTCTCGAATGATAAAAATCTGGTCATGTCCCGCCTCTTCGCCGCCGAGTCCGGACGATAAATTCATATAGGGGCTTGTATAATTTAACTGAGAGGGATTTGCAAAAGGCTGACGGACCTATGATTGCGCTTTAGCGATTCGATTCATTTTGTTATCATTTCCATCCATGACGATGTCGCGAACGGGCGGCTGTGAAGAAAGAAAATACAGGTCATTTTTCCGCATGCACAACAGAAGGCCGCTACGGTTTGAAAGTATCGAGACCATGAAGCGGGCGATCCTGTTGCTGTTCTTCCTTGCGGGGCTCATTTTTCTCGCCGGTGCGCCGCGGGCGGCGCCTTCTATTCAATCCTCCCTCAATAGCCTTCCCCTGGGCTCCGGCGAGAATGTTAAGGAATACTCCTTTTTCATCGCCGGCCACATTTACGGCTCCCACAATGATTCGCCCTTTCCCGCCGCCTCGCTCCTGGCGAACATCGGTCTCCTGAACGACGCGCGGCCTGCGTTCATGGTCCTGGCCGGGGACATCTTCCAGCGGCCGCGCGAGGACGAGATCCGGAAGCTGAGGGATTCGTTCCTGTCCAAGCTGGCGTTTCCGGTGTTCAACGCGCCGGGGAACCACGATCTGTACGATCGGCAACTGTATTCGAGGTATTTCGGGAAGACATACGGAGCCTTCCAATATGCGGACGGGCTTTTTCTGTTCCTGGACAGCGAAGAGGGGAACGGGAGGATCGAGGGACCGCAGCTGGATTTCCTCCTCGGGCAGATCGCCCGGTTCGAGAAGTCCCCGCAGTTGAAGCACCTCTTCGTCTTTACCCACCGCCTGCTGTGGACGGAGGGAAATCCTCCTTACGACGAGATTATTCCCTACGTGAACGACCCGTATTCCCTTCCCCATGATGCCTCGATCCTCTCGAAGACCGTGCTACCGAGACTGCGGGCTCTCCCGGAGAAATACATTTATTTCGTCAGCGGCGATATCGGGTTGTCCTCGTCCTTTTCGGTGTTTTACGAGAAGGAGAAGGGCTCGAACATCACTTACATCGCCGCCGGAATCGGCGATACGGAAAACGACGCGCTCGTCCTGGCCCGCATCTCCAAAGGAAAAAAGGCGGAATTCCAGGTGGTCGCGCTGGCCGGAAAGACCTTCGGGCCAATCGGGAACTATGGGGTGTCATTTTGGAAGGAGTATTTCCGGGAGAGATCCCAGAAGGGAGTCTTGTCGAAATCGGCCTCGGTGGTTTCCAGCAAACACTTCTGGTCGGGGTTTCTCTTGGCGTTCTTGACTCTCGGCGGGGCGCTCCTCTGGACCAGAAGAAGGAAGGCGACAGCACCGCCCGGGCCGTCGAAGTGACAGCCCAGGCCTCCTCCGGAGGGCCCCCCTCCCGTCGGAGGCCCGGTGGACTTGATCCCCGGAAGCGAGTGGATATAATTTCCAACCCATTGATGTCCGAGCAGTCGGGTCCGCAAGGCGCCGATACGGGGCGTCGGTCGGGCCGCGTCAAGGGGAGGCCAGGGTAAAGCACCCCGGTCAGGGGCTGAGCTCAAGGGAGGATTTCCCCCACCCTGGGGGATCGAGACCGAAAGGATGAGGGAAAATCCCGCGGGTTGTTCCCTGGACCGATGGTTTTCCGTGTGGGTAAGCCACCTTTATACTTAAAAAAATCTGTGGGCGGGGCGTGCGCGTTTCCCCCGTCGGAGGCTCCATGAGACCGTTTTTCTCCATCGTCATGCCGACTCGGAACCGGGCGAAGACGCTTGAGTACGCCATCCAGACGGCACTATTCCAGGACTTTGACGACTATGAAGTGGTTGTGAGCGACAATTGTTCCGTGGACCACACCGAGGACGTGGTCCGAGGGCAGCAAGACCCCAAGGTAAGGTACCTGCGAACTCCCTCCCCGCTGGCCATGAGCAAGAACTGGGAATACGGCCTCTCCCAGGCCCGCGGCACGTACCGGCTCATTCTGAGCGACGACGATGGCCTTTTGCGGGATTCGCTATCCAATCTGCACCGGAGCATCCGGGAGACCGGCGCGAAGATCGTCCGCTGGCACCGGGCCCAGTACAACTGGCCGAATTATTCTCTCTGGGGCCTGTACGAGAACCTCCTGATCTACACGAAGCCCAGGAGCGAGAGCAGGTTCATGCCGTCCGACGCAATCGTGCGGAACGCCATCCGGTATTTGGACTGTAGCGACACCCCGGGGCTGGTCAATTCCGCTATCCACGCCGATGTGTTTGAGGAGCTTCAAAAACGCACCGGGATGCTGATCCTGTCGTATTCCCCGGACACGTGCTCAGGCATCACGATGCCGTGTTTGG
>JASLXW010000213.1 GCA_030740135.1 Nitrospinota bacterium | reverse complement strand
CGACCTCCCCTTGTTCGGGGGTTCGCCGTGGCGAGAAATGAGGGGAGGCCTCGTACCGCAGGGCCGGATCCATCGGACACCTCCTTTGGATCGTGAGGCTCCCGATATCAAGAAACATTGGCGGATCTTCGGAGTCCGACCATAATCCGCGTCATGCCGGGCCGAGGGGGGAGACGGCGATTTCTAGAAACCGCCTTCAGCTCACCGTTCCGTCCCGGTCTTTCACCGGCTCACCCCGCCCCCGGGCTTGAATCCCGCTCCTCGACGCTCGAATCGCCCGGGATTCCATAGAAGCGGCTGAAATGGTTTTTCATGAGCCGCCGGATGTGCGGATGGCCGTCGAGGGGCGCCTCTCGCAGCATTTCAAACCGCTTCTCCAACTCGACGGATACGTCGAGGCCGTCATCGTGGTAGATGGTCTTGTTGTCGAGTTTGGTGAGGAGCCGCTGGATCTGCCTGCGCGCCGAATGCCGCTCGAGGATTCCCAACCATTTCCGAAACCTTTTGTACCGGTCGAAATGTTCCTTTCTGGGCACGGCCCGGGTCTTGGCGTTCAGAACGTACAGCTTTCCTCCCCCGTGGAGGAGGCGGCGGAACTGGCCGATCAGCCCCGGCAGCGATTCGCCGTCGACGTGCTGGAGCACATAAACGGTCAAGACCAGATCGATGGAGCCGGTTTCGATCTCGTGGAGCCGCCCGGCGGGAAGAAGCTCCAGCCTGCCCTCCTCGAAGTGCTCATCCGGGATGTAGTCCCGCGCGTGCCGAAGCATGCTCTCGGAGTTGTCCACGCCGAGAACCTTGACGTGAGGATGGCGCTCCAAGATCGCCCGGGTCATCCTGCCCACGCCCAGTCCGTAATCCAGGACGCGCCGGGCCCCTGTCAGCTCGGCCTCAAGCGCGCGGATCAGGACGTCGGTTTCCACCCCGAATCGCTCACGGGCCGACATGCCGTGGTAGTACGTGCAATTGGTTGTCATGGCCGCGTCGAGCGAGTCTCTTGTGAAGATGGATTCGTTGGGATCTTTCATCATAACCATTGGAAAGTAAATGAGTTATAAGGATACGGATTGCACAGAGGCTAGCACGGGGGGGCCGAGGTGTCAACGCCTCTTCTGTTCTGCTATGTTACCCGGAGGGATTCCTTTGAGACCGTTTTCCGACGGATTCCGGGAGGAAGGAAATGGGTGAGCAGGCGAAGGTTGAATCGGTGACCCGCGTGGCGTCCGCCCAATGGAAGGGTTCCATGCGCTCGGAGGTGTCCGTCCGGGACTGCGAGCCGGTCATCATCGACGAGCCGCCGGGACGCGGCGGCCTCTACGAGTTCCCGACCCCCGCCGAGTACACCATCGCCGCCATCGCCGGGTGCAGCGTGGCCCACATCGAGCTGTTCGCCAAAGAGGCGGGAATGCCGCTGGACGACTGCCGGGTGGAGGGCGGCCTGGAGCTGGCGCACTTCGAGCCCGACGACGAGCGCGGAAAGAACGGCGGCGTCCTGGGGATCGACCTGAAGTTTTACGTGACGTCGTCCGGGACGGAGGAGCAGCTTGGACAGGTGAAACAGCTCTTTCATGACCGCTGCGTCCTCTACCGCTTCGCCAAGTCCGCCGCGCCCCTCACGGAGGAATGGGTGCTGATCCGCTGAATTACATTCAGACCTTTCCGTGCCTGCCCGGGGCCGCGACTTTGCAACCGTCGTTCATTTCTCCGACAGACCCTGTCTCAGGACGAGCTTGTGGATCTTCCCGTCGGCCGTCCGGGGGAAATTGCCAAGGACCATCTCTACACGTTCGGGAAACTTGAATCTGGCCAGGCCCGCCGTCTCGAGGCGCCGGATGACCTCCTCCAGGGTCAAGGTCTCTCCATCGACGGTCTTCACGAAGGCGCAGGCCCGCTCGCCGTACCTTTCGTCGGGAACGCCCACCACCGCGACCTCTCCGATCCGCGGGTGGGTCATGAGGAGCTCTTCCACCTCCTTCGGGTGGATCGTCTCCGACCCCCGGCGGATGATCTCCTTCTGCCGGCCGACGACGTGAAGGTAACCCTCCGGATCGAAGTAACCCAGGTCTCCGGTGCGGAACCAGCCCTCCGGGGTATGGGCCTCGCGCGTTCTTTTCGGGTCATCGAAGTACCCTGAGAAAAGGATAGGCGACAGGGAGACGATCTCCCCCGCCTCTCCCGACGGGAGGGGTTTTCCTTCTGCGTCGAGTATGCGCATTTCCTCTTCGGAACGGCCCGGTTTCCCCGATGTCGTCATGACCTTCTCCGAGGGATCCTCGGGGCGGGTCGTGGCGCTGACTCCCTCTGTCATGCCGTAAAGATCGATGAAGGTGATTCCCCAGTCGATGAGGATTTGCCGCTTCACGGCCCCGGGACAGGCCCCGCCCCCGCTGTGAATCTTCCGGACCGAACGGAGGGCTTCGGGTCTGCCGGCGGCGGCTTCCAGGAGCGCAATGGTCTGGGTGGGGACCGCCGCCACGACTTCGGCGCGCGTCTCCTCGATGAGGTCCAAGGCCCGCTCCGCCTCGAACCGTTCCAGGACCGCAAGACGGGACCCCTGCCGGAAACCGATGTAGAGGAGAACCAGCCCCGCGACGTGAGTCAGGGGACAGAAGTTGGCGATGGTCGTCCCGGCGGAATACCCGAGGTCGCGGGCCAGGGTGGCCGCGTGGCAGAGGAGGGCGTCATGCGTCCGGAGGATGCCCTTCGACGGCCCCGTGCTCCCCGCCGTCCACAGAAGGACGAGGACGTCCCCGCTCTCGGGCTCGCCCGAAGGGTAAGCGTCACGCGGAAGGGGGTCGGCGGCGAGGAGGCCGGGCAGGGACAGGACGTTTTCATGGGCTTGTTCACCCGCCGTTGCGGCCCACCGCAGAGAGGGCAGGTTCCCCCTCAGTCCCTCGACCATCCCGGCGTAATCGAAGCCGCGGAAAACACCCGGCGTGACGACGCCGACCGCTCCCGAAGAGGAGAGGATGGCCTTCATCTCCCGCGCGCGGTAGGTCG
This sequence comes from Nitrospinota bacterium, assembly GCA_030740135.1. The sequence goes on along the minus strand of JASLXW010000213.1, from coordinate 4,070 downwards.
GGACGACGGGGACGGTGATGGCCCGAAGGCGGGCGAGGGCCAGGTGGACGGCGGCGAAGTCCCGTCCGTCGGGAAGCTGGACGACGACCCGGTCCTCGAAGCCCACGCCCAAGTCGTGGAGCGCGCGGGCGAGGCGAAGGGCCGCCTCGGAGAGGCCCGCGAAGGTGAGTCCTCCCCGGCTGTCCCTTAGAACTTCCCGATGCGGGCACCGATTCAAACGCTCGGCGAACGCCGCGTCCAGGGTCGTTCCCCAGTAGCCCTTCTCACGGTAGAGCCGCTCGATGTGGGGCGGCCGCCTGCGCCGCTCGATCATGGCCCGTGTCGGTCTCCTCGCGCCGCTTCTTGCCGTCTTGTGAGGAAATGCGCCAAGGCTCGAACAGCGATCCCGGCCTCAAGGCCCTCGTGCCGCGGAAGACCACCCGGCCGTTGCAGGGTCGGCGCTTTCTTTCAAACGTCCCGTTGCAACAGGCCGTTCCGGTCGATCTCCCGGCGGAGAAGGCGGAGCTCCGAGGCTTTCGGCCCGGGGGTCGTCGGGACCTCGACGCCGGCGAGTTCGAGGTCGAACCCCGTTTGTTCCCGAACCGTATCGAGCGAGACCCCCGGGTGGACCGAGCGGAGGCGCATCCGCCGCGTTGCCTCCGGGAAGTCGAAGACGGAGAGGGGGGTGACGCACAGGCGCGGCCCCTCGGTCCGGATGCCCGCCCGGCGCCGTCCCCCGGGACCGTCCAGATGGCCCGGGATGGTGATGAAGTCCACCTTCGGGCGGAAGGTCCTCCGGTCGTGGCGGAGGGAATAGAGGTAGGTCCGCCCGCTCGTCACGGCGAGGGAGATGTTCGCCACCCCCGGTCCGCGAAGGGTCGGCCGCGTCCAGTCCTCCCCGATGAAGTGCAGGTTCGTGTTGCCGAAGGCGTCGATTTGGAGGCCCCCGTAGAAGACGAAGTCGGCCCCCCGCTCGGAAAATTCGAAGATGTCGTGGTAATCGGTGAGCGATTCCGCCCTGTGAAGATGCCGCCCGTCCGGTCCGCTGTGCTGAAGACTCAGGGGCCGGGGGTTGACGGCGGCGTTCACCGTGTAGAGGGTCAGGTTCGGGGCGTGAAGGCGTTGGGCCAACAGGCACGCCGCGAGCGGAATCTCCGCGATGACGCCGCCCACGAAGGCGGTCTCGCCGTCTCGGATGTCCCGGGCGAGGGTGAAGACCATGAGCTCAAGGACGGAGGCGGGGCCGGTCATCTCCCGTTTCCCCTCACCGCCGCACGAAGGGCGGCGAGTCTGTCTTCGCCGCCCACCCGTTCGAGGTACTCCTCGTGGGTCCGGGGCTCATAAACGTAGCGGCGCAGATACGCCTCGAAGGCCCCCGGCGAGGTCCCCTTGCGCTCCGCCCGGCCCGCCTCGATGTACGTTCTCAGGTGGGCCTCGTCTTCGACGTGGACGCCTTGACTGCCGCAGGGGTGGGCGCCGAAGGGCATCTCCACGACGCACCCGACGCGGAACCCCTGGATGGTCGTGCGGTCGGGCGCCGCGCGGAAGCGGCGGTTCGAGACGATGCGGTCCACCGTGGCCACGACCCGGTTGCTCGCCCGCACCAGGATGGGGTCGGCGAAGGGGCTTCCCAGATAGCGCAGGTTGCCGTACTCGTCCGCTTCCTGGGCGTGAACGACGCTCACCTCGGGCCCCAGCGCCGGGACCATCCAGACCTCCTCTCCGTCCTCGGCGGTGAACCGCTTCAGGTCCGGATCGAGTCGGAGGAAATCCGTCCCCAGGAGGGAGCCGACGGGGTGGTAGGGGACGCCTTCTGCGCGGGCGAGAAGGCCGCCGAGAAGCGTCGCCTCTTCGCCCGCGATCACCTCGACTTTGCCCGTTTCCGCGGCCCAACGGAAGTTGGGTGCAAGGCCGAGGTGCTCGAACCCGACGTACCCGGCGTAGAGCGTCCGCACGGCCCCCGCGCCCACCAGCAGGTCCACTTCGAATCCGGCCGAAGGAGAGGTCATCACGGTGAGGTCCTTCACGCCCCGTCTCAAGAGGGCCCGCAGGAAGGCGGCGGGACGGTTTTCGCGGACGTGTCCCCCGATTCCCAGACAGGCGCCATTCGGGACGCGACCCAGGGCCTCCTCCAGGGCGACGACCTTTTTCTTGCGACGCTTCTTGGGCATACGGTCCCCACTCCGCGCATGGTTGCGCGGATGCTCCGCCGACGAGGCGTCAATCGCTCACGTCGCTCGTCGATGTGAGCACGTCTTCAGCGCTGTATACCGCTCCGCTGTTGAAGAGACGCGCCCTTCACGGCGTGATTCCCGGCAAAAACGCATTTGTGTAAAGGTCCGTCGGCCGAACCACCGATGGGAGTTTCATGAACCGGCTGATCACATCGATCGTTCGCTTTATTTTGTCGGGATCGTAGGCCCCCAGACCGTGCTTCCGGACGTAGCCGTCGACCAGGACGGAAATGGCGATTTTCAGGTGACCCCGCGCCAGGGTCAGACTGGTCGCCGGGCTCCTTCTGTGGAACGCCTGGATGGCCTGTTCAGGATTTTTCATGCTCGAGGCCCACGCCTCCAGCGTGGCCCGGACGAATCTTTTCACCAGATCGGGCTTGGCTTCAATGGTGTCGTTGTGCGTGATGAGTGAGTGGGCGTAGGTATCCAGGCCCCAGTCGGCATACTTGATTTCCACGATCGTCCGGCCGGCCTTCTTGGCGCCGGCCACGAATGTGGGCGTAGCGGTGCCGAACCCGCTGAACGCGTCCACCCTGCCCGTGAGAAGAGACGACAGACGGGCGGCAGCGGTCATGTCGAGCCATCTGACGTCCTTGTCGGGATCCAGGCCGTTGATTCGGGCGAAAGCCGGAAAGATGGTCCGGGCAACGTCCCTGACGGGGCCCCCCACAAGTTTGCCCTTCAAGTCCTTCGGTGTCCGGATGTTGTTCTTTTTGAGCGTGTAAATGGTGTAAAGGGACCTGGCGGCTATGATGGCGATCCCTTTCACCTTTGTCCCGCGGGCGCGGGCGACCACGAGATTCGCCGTATCCGCGAAACCGAAGTCGGTCGTCTTGGCCCCGACGCGCTTGATGGTGTCCGCCGAGCCGAACCCCCTGGAAAAGTCTACGTCGAGGTTGTGTTTCTTGTAAAACCCCTTCTCTATGGCGAGCACGAACGGCGCGTGCTTGCCATAGAGGATCCAGTCCGCGGCGAAGGTCACCTTGTCCGCGGCCCGGGCGGGGACGGCGCTAAAGGCCAGCCCCAGGACCAAACCGACCCGAAGCAGCATTCCATGGAATTTCATTTTGGATCTCCTTTTTCGTTCCTCGAACGAGCCGCGTCTTGCGGCGGTTTCCAGGGCCGCCGCGCGAAAGCCCCTGTCCTCAGAGGTATTTGACCGCCTTCAACAACGTGATGTCCCTGCCTCCATCCACGTGAAACATGCACAGAACGTCACGGACGTGCTTCTCCATGCCCGTTTCCCGCATGACCCCGCTGCCGCCCATCAGCTCCATGGCCTGCTCGGCGACTTCCCGGCAGGCTTGGGTGATGAAGGCCTTCGTCCAGTAAGTCGTGCACGGCCGGTAGTCCGGGTCTTCGTCAATCCCCCAGGCGGCATGCCAAAGGGTGACCTGGGCGGTGGTCAGAAGCATCTTCATCCTGGACAGGCTGAGCCCCACGGCTTGATGCTCGATGATGGGCTTGCCGCCCTGCACCCGGTCGCGGGTCCATTCAATCGCCCGCTCGTAGGCGGTGGCAGCAACGCCGAGCACCAGCGCAGCCGCATGCACGCTGCTGCCGAGGGAAAATAAGGCGCGCGCCTGATGTCCGCGGTCAACTTCACCCAAAACATTTTCATCGGGTACAAAACAGTCGGTGAAATTGAGTTCGGCGTTGGTGGTTAGCCGCTCACCCATTTTGTCGTGCACGCGCCCAATGGTGAAGCCTGGCGAGTCGCGTTCAATGAGGAAGCAGGTGCTGCCGAGCATCACACCTTCGTTGGAATTGGTTTGGGCGAACAGGAAATACAGGCTGGCGACTGGGCCGTTAGAGATGAAATGCTTGCCGCCACTAATCCGCCAACCGCCATCGACT
>JASLXW010000212.1 GCA_030740135.1 Nitrospinota bacterium | reverse complement strand
CAAAAAGTGGTACAACTTTAGGGGGCAGGGCAGTCGGGTTAAAAGTGGAGAAACGACTGAAGTCTATCACCCCGTATTTTCCATATCAAACGGCGCGGATGACGAGGGTGTTTTCGTCATGGTCGGGTCCGGTTTTAGCATTGAGGCCGGTATTTCCGTTCCAAGTTCCGTTTTCCTGTATTGGCCGCGCGGCTTTGAATGTCCGGACGACGGCGCCGATTGAGGCGGCGCGGCGGTCTTCACCCCAACCTGTCGAGGAGTTTCCGCCATGCCGAAACAAGAGCGAGGGTTCTTCTCGGTGGACGACCTGGAGTGGACGCCGGTGGAAGGCTCCCCGCCGGGCCACAACCAAAAGATCCTGAGCGAGGAGCCGGAGAAGATGTTCATCACCCGCCTGCTCAAGGCGGACCCCGGGGCCGCGAGCACCGAGACGTTCATCCACGATTTCTGGGAAGAGGTGTACATCCTCGAAGGCAGCCAGTGGGACGGCGACCGGCATCTCAAGAAAGGAATGTACGCCTGCCGGCCTCCGGGGATGAAGCACGGCCCCTACAGGACGGAGGAGGGGTGCGTCACGCTGGAGATTCGCTACGTGCGTTAGCGCCCGGCTGAAATACCTCGAAAACAAAGAGGCCCGCCGTGCGAGGCAAACATGGGGAGGTTCCGGGTGAACGCAGCCGGGTGCGGGAAGCGTCCGGGATCGCCGCCCGCGGACGAAAGGAGGCGACGGACATGGACAGGCGCGGATCGATGTCAGTGAGGCCGGTCGATGTCGTCCAATTCGCGAATGCTCAAAAAAATGGAATAGAGGGTCTGTTCGCTTTGGCCGGACAGGTTGAACTTTTCCATTCGGATGAGCCCGCTGAGGGAGGTCCCCCCTCCCCCTTGAGCGGCGCAGCCTGTCAGCGCGGCCATAAAGCCCACGACCCCCGCGAGGATGAGGAAGCGAAGATTCCGCATCATGCCCTTGTTTTTCCTCCAAAAAATCGGAAGGGCCTTACACCGGTAAAAGCTAAGGTGATGCGTCCATCCTTCAATGGGATGGATTACAACGAATTGAGCCTGCGGACCACCTTGTTCATCATCCGGTTGAGGCCCAGTTGCAGAATCCGTCCGCCGGTCTCATTGATGACCTTGACGCGCTCCGAACTCCCGACGGACCCCCAAGGGGTCTGGATGCGTCCGCCCGAGGCCTTGAACTTCTTCTGGTAGGTGGAAGTCGTGGCGGCGAGGATCTCGCGGGTTCTCACGTCGATGAATCGCCCGGCGGATTGAACGGTGTAGGTGATGGAGCCGGCGCTTCCCTCGATTCCGATTCCGCGGAATGAAATCCCCTTGGAGCTACTCCCCTTCACGATGTTGAAGTCGGTGACGGAGCCCAGGAAGACGAAATCCGTTCCGAGGTGTTGTCCGGCCTCGACCGCCGTTTTGCTGCTCACCATATCCGAAAGGCCGAAGCGAAGCTCGCCCATCACCCGCTTCATGCCGGGGGTCGTGGCGCCCTCGACCGTTCGAAACCCCGCCTCCTGAAGCATTTCGAGCAAGAAATCCGAAGAGGCGTTGCCGAGGAAGCGGTATTGGGAGAGGGCCTTGTTGATGAAGGGGAAGACCGCGACCTTTTTCCCTTTGAATTTTGCTGAGACTCTCTGAATCCGGATCGAGGGCGTGTCGGTCGCTTCGAAGGTGCTCGATCCGGGTCCGGCCGATCCCGGCCCCGTTTGCTGTGCACAGCCCGCGGCGAGCAACGTCGCCGTCCCCAAAACGCATAAGAGGTGGATGGGCGCCCTGCGACTCATTTTGATGCCTCCCCGTTCGAAGACGGCAAAAGTAACTCCAAGATGCGGAATTCGACTTCTTTAATTACGGCGGGGAGCCCCCGCCGCCATTCAATTTACATCATTGCGACAAATGATGAAGATGTCAATGAAAACGCCCGGATGGGTGTTTTCCCAACCCCCGATTGAGCGCCGAGAACGCGGAATTCACGGGACTTTTCTTGATTCGATTCCAAATCGCCGATATATTCAAACCGGAAGCCCGTTGGGAGCGGAAAAAGGCCGTGATGGAATCAACAATCGGCGCGAATGGCGAATCTCCGGCCGCCTCCCGGGCGGGTGATTTCGCAAATTTTCAAGGAATTGCGGGATCGATCACCCGGATGCGCGCCGGTCGGATGAACGAAACCCCCGATGAATGAAGTCACGCTTGCCTCGCTGGCCCGGAATTTCGGATGGGCGATGGAAGATGAAGACGCCGTGCATTCGGCGGAAGCCGTCCTGCGGGCCGGCGGACGCGTCGGATTTTGTACGGAGTATGGGGCGCGGGGGGATCTCCTGTGGGGCGCCACGGGTCGGGTCGATGTGGTGGAGGACATTCAAGGCCTGAAGCGGGAAAGCTGGGAGGCCGCGTTTCTCGTTACACACAGACTCGTGGATGAGGATCTGAAACACCTTGGTTTCCCCGTCGCCGTGATCCGTCCGAAGAATCTGGCCCTTGGTTTTGATTCGGAGGGGGCGGCGGGGGGGGGATTTCCGCGGATGAGGTGGAACGGGCCGTTTCTCAGGTGCTTCGCCAATCCGGCTTGGCAGCGGGATCGGTGGCCGTTCTGGCTGGGCCGGAAGCGGACGCGGGGAAGGACGCCCTGGCGGATTTTGCCGAAAAATTCCGCCTCCCTTTCGAGTGGATTGCGCCGGAGCGGCTTCGAGCCGTCTCCGATCCGCCGGATGCGGGCGGTGTCGAATGCGCCGCGGAGGGAGGCTTTCGCGCCTCGGAGGCGGCGGCCGTTCTGGCCTCCGGGGGGAAGTCCCGCCGCGATTCCCTGATTGTTCCCGAGAGCCGGGTGGGACGGCTCGCCTTGGCCGTTGGATTGATTCCGCCTCGCGGGGCGTAGGCGCCGCCGCATCGACCTTCCCGGACTCGCCGCGCGGAGCCCGGCGCGTCCGGGGGTGATTGAACCCGGAGGCGGAATGTAAGAGAATCCCGAGACTTTGGGCCGTTTGTGTTCATCGGGCGCCCGGCGGGTTTTCTCGACTTGAAAGGAGTTGGCCATGTCAGAGGACGAAGAGAGGCTGGAACGGGCGCATGAGGTCTCGGGAAAGGCGGTCCGCGAGATCGTGGTTCCCGCCCAGGAATATTGCGACCTCACCTTGAAGAAAGGTCAATGTGTCCGGGTGATCGACCTGGAGGGCGTGCAGGTGCTCGACTACGCCTCGTTCAGTCTGGCGGACCCCTTCGAGGAAAAGCTGTCGGTTGTTTGGAGCAACTTCATCAACAAGACGTGGAAGCCCACCAAAGGCCACATCCTCTACACCAACCGCTGCAACCCCATGTACACCATTGTCGAGGACACCGTGGGGGTCCATTTCATGGGCGGGGGATACTGTTGCGAGGAAGCCAATTTCAACCGCTACGGCGTCCGGGGGACCCGGAGCTGCGCCGAGAATCTGGAAAACGCCCTGAAGCCCCACGGCTTCACGCGCGGGCGCATCGACGACGGGGCCGCGTTCACCTTTTTCCTGAATGTCTCTTACGACCCCGACGGGACGTTCGAGATCCGGCCGACGCCGACCCGCCCGGGCGACTACGCGGACCTGCGGGCGGAGATGGATGTGCTCGCGGGCATCTCCAACTGTCCGCAGGAAAACAATCCGGGAACCGGTTATCATCCGAGTCCCATGAAGATGATCGTTTATGAGCCGTGAGCCGGGAGGAAGTCGCTCGGACGCGTTCCGACGCGGCGCCGGGTTGCGGAATCAAGGCCTGAGAGGAATCTAATGGCAAAAAGAGCAGGTCCAGCCGTGAAGCGAGGAAAAGCGGGCAAGGGATCGATCCGGCAGAGGATCGCCAAGGCCGTCAGCAAGGCCCGGGTCGGAGAGATCACCGAGCAGCTCACGGACATCCCCAGCCCGACGGGCGGCGAAGCGGAGGTCTCCGATTTCCTGGCCAAAGAGTTCGAGCGCATCGGCCTGGAGGTGAGTGTCCAGGAAGTCGAGGCGGGACGCAACAACGTCATCGCGCGTCTGCGCGGCAAGGGCCGGGGCCGGGGCCGCAATCTGATGTTCAACGCCCATTTCGACACCTCGGCCACCGACGCCGACAGGATTCCGGGCCAACAATCCAGGGCGGTCCGGCAGGGGGATTGGATTTACGGCCTGGGGGCCTCCAACATGAAGAACGCCTTCGCCGGCTACATCGGCGCCGTCGAGGCCCTGATGGAGACGGGGGCGGACCTGAGCGGCGACATCCTGATCACGGGGGTCGTGGGGGAGATTGAAAAGGCCCCGGTCAGCCATTACCAGGGCATCGGGTACCGGGGCGGGGGCAGCGGCGCCCGGTTTCTGATGGCCCACGGCTGCGTGGCGGATCTGGCCATCATCGGCGAGCCGACCGGCATGCGGATTCAAATGGGCAACACCGGTTACATCTTCGCGAAGATCACGACCGAAGGCGTCGGCCAGCACACCTTCAGCAAGGACAAGGGCGTGGACGCCATCGAGAAGATGGTCAAGATCCGCGAGGGCCTGAAGGGTTGGGAGGCCGAATACCGGGCCGGACATCCGCATCCCTTCATGCTGGTCTCCGTCGGCATCGGCGCGATCGAGGGGGGGCTTCCCTATAAGCCCTCCTTCTGCCCGGCGCCCTCCTGCACGCTGTACGTTCACATCACCACCCTGCCGGGGGTGACGCCGGTGGATGTCCGGAACTATCTGCTGAATTATCTGGACCGGTTGGAGAAGAAGGATCCCGAGCTGCACGCCGAGGTCGACTTCTACATGGTGAGCAACGGGTACGAGACCTCGCCCGATCACGAGCTGGTCAAGACGGTGCACGGCATCCATAAAGAGGTGTTCGGCAAGGAGCCCCTCTATCCGGAGCCGGCGCGCTATTCCGTCTCAAGCGACGGGGGGCCGATCTCCGAATACGGTTGTACGAGCATCACGTACGGGGCAGGGGGGGTCACCCCCGTGGGCGTGTACTCCATGTACGACGGCGCCAAAGGGGAGTGCCTGAACGTCGCCAACCTGGCCAAAGTCACGAAGGGGTACGCCCTGGCGGCGTACGACCTCTGCGGATAGGTCCTCCCGCGCCGGCGGGCGGTTCGGGATAAAGACGGCCTGAGCGGATTCAACGGGTGAGCGAGAATGTTTGAAGACGGATTGGATCGTCAATATCTGAAGAGCGTTTTCGAGAAGACCCAGATCATCCGGAAGCCGCTCGCCGGGATCATTTCCGGGTATCACACCCTGCCGTATATCCTCGCCGGGCCGGAGGCCGACGGGAGCGAGCGGTCCGTCGAGGTCCGGGGGAAGATCCGCGTCTCCCCCCGGATGGTGATCTCGCCCGGCGGATCGAAGCAGACTTACGGAGAGGTGTTCGACGAAAACGAGGTCATGGACCGGACGCTGGTCGGGCGGATATTCAGCTTCCTGTATTCATCCCGGCTGCAGATCCAGCTGGAGAACGACGACCTGAAGATTCAGAAGGTGAACACCGACCCCAAGTCCCACCTCGACCGCGCCCTGGACGAATTGATGCGGATGGAGGTCATCGACACCGGGGTGATCCTCTCGCCCGACGCCAAGTTCTACCCGGTCTCGCTGGAGCGCTACATCCACGAAATTCTCGATGAGGAGCTCGGCGCCTGAGTCCGGCCCGCGCGGCCGGCCGGTGCTCGTGTAGTGTCTCGTAAATGGTTTTGCAGATCGTGCCTGAATCTTCCCTTTCCGGCCGGGCAGGATGCCCGGCCTACCGAACGGTGTAAATCCGGTGTATTCAGAACAGGTCGGGCGGGCATCTTGCCCGCCTTCTCTCCCATCATCGTCGGGTTCCCGAAAACCTCCTTGATGCAAATTGTGCGTCGGTGAGTGCAAGTCCCGTTAAAATTCCCGAATTCCAAATCCAGAATACTTCTATGGGGTGACGCCACCGGATGGAGTACGTCACACTTGGAAAAACAGGACTCCGCGTGAGTGTCGCCGGTCTCGGCTGCGGCGGCAACAGCCGTTTGGGGCTGGGGATAGGGAAGACGGAGGCGGAAGCCATCGCGCTTGTGCGGCAGGCGTTGGATATGGGCGTGAACCTGCTGGACACCGCGCCGGTCTACGGCACGGAAGCCCTCGTTGGCAAAGCAATCCAAGCGGTGCGCCGTGACGACGTTGTGGTCGCCACCAAGGCATTAATCCCGCGCGCGGACATCCCTTCTCGGGCCGCCCGGGTGGTCGAGAGCCTCGATAACTCACTTCGCCAACTCGATGTCGACTTCATTGACGTTTTCCAACTGCACGGCGTCTCCCCTTCGGCTTATGATCACGCGTTGCGCGAGATTGCGCCGGTCTTGCTGAGGGAAAAGGAGAAGGGAAAATTCCGCCATCTGGGGATCACCGAGACGTCGCCCCATGACCATGAGCAGCGAATGCTCCAGCGCGCCGTGCATGATGAGGTCGGGGAGGTGATCATGCTCGGGTTCAACATGATGCATCAAAACGCCCGGGCCAAAGTCTTTCCCCACACCATCGCAAACCGCATCGGCGCCCTCGTGATGTTCGTCGTCCGCAATATCTTCAGCCGACCCGAGCGCCTCGATGCCGAGATGCGGCAACTGGCGGCGGACGGACAGGCGCCCGAGTGGCTCGCCAAAACGCGCGATCCGCTTGGCTTCCTCATCCACGAAAGCGGCGCGAGCAGTGTGACGGATGCGGCCTATCGCTTCGTTCGATATGAACGGGGGGTGCACGTGGTGCTGTTTGGAACCGGGAATCCGGATCACCTGCGGGCGAATATCGCCTCCCTGCTCAAACCGCCGCTGCCGGAAGCGGATCGTCAGGAACTGACCGAGCTCTTCGGCCACCTCCTCGGCGTGGGATTGGAAGTCCCCGGTTGGGGCTAACCCGGATTTCTCACCATCCGCTCAGCGGGTGGTGAGAAATGCAGGCTAAAGCCCCGGCGCTACACCACTTTCGCCGGGCAAGATGCCCGGCCTACCAAATCGCCGCAGGGTGACGCACTGGGCAAGAGCGGGAACAAGTCCTAGCAGGTTGCTGAAAAGCTCCATTTTTCACTTGTCTGTTGGGATCGTTGGTGTACGCTACGCGCGGACCTTTTCTTAGG
>JASLXW010000211.1 GCA_030740135.1 Nitrospinota bacterium | reverse complement strand
CCGCCGCCGCTTCATCCGATCTCTGCGCAGCGCGAGACCCGTTTGCAAACCGAACAGCTCGTCGAAGATGAGTCGCCGGTGCCACGGCGAGCGGCCGGCGTTGAGCCCTTCCGGGTCAGCCGTCCCGGAGGCGTCGGCCGGGCCTCCGCCCGGGGGAAAGTGCACGCCCCGCAGGGCCTCCGTCAGCGGGAGAAGTCCTCTTCGCTTCCGGACCGCGCTCGGGACGACATCGGCGACTTGGCCGGAGAATTCGTCGACCACCTTTTTCATCCAAACGCGGAAGGCCCTCGGCCTCACGCCTTCGGTCGCGGGATAAAAGGGGACGATCCGCCCCGTGTGGAGGGAATCCCGGCCGCTTCCGCCTTCTTCCAGCTCCTCCACCTCCGGGTGGTGGACCTCGAGGCGTCCCCGCCGCCGGGGGTTGGAGTGGACGACGCCGCTGAACAGAAACGTCCGGCCGGGCCGGTAGCGGTCCTTCATGGAGGCGGTCCGGAAGGCGAACCACACAGCGGTGAGGACGCCGGTCGAATCCCCGAGCGTCACCTCGTAGATCCTTCGTCCCCGTCCGATAAACGCCGCGCCGCCCTCGAGGACCGTCGCCGAGAAGGTTTCCTCCCGTCCGGGCCGGAGGGCGGAGAGGGGTTGAAGGCGCGAGCGATCCACGTATTTGCGCGGCAGGAAGAAGAGTGCGTCACCGATGGTCCTGATCCCCAGGCGGGCGAAGGTCTCGGCCCGTTTCGGCCCGACCCCGCGAACCCGCTGAATGGAGTTGGTGAGAAGGGGCTTTTCCGGAACGGGGGCCTCCCGCCGGTTTCCCGCACGCCGTTCTTCGGCCTTTTGGCGCGGGGACTCGGGGTGCCGGCGTGGACGCCGCTGAAGGGCCTTCTCGATTCCGTCGAGAAGCCTCAACGCCGCCTCAACCCGCCGACGTTTTTCGGCGGAGTCCAGGCTGTCGAACCCCCGGACGGCCTCCCCGAGCTCCTTCAGGCGGGTTGCGGTTGCTTTGGACGTCCCGGCCGCTTCGATCTCGCGAAGCCAGGCCGAGACCGATCGCTCGAGACCGGTGAGGGCGTCGATTTTCGAGAAATCATTTCGGGAAGCGAACTGGAGGGGTCTTCGGAGCTTTTCGAGGGGGTCCGGTTTCGCCATCGGGGTGCTTGTCATCTCCATGCGGGGCGGGACGGGTTCGGGGGCCGATTGCCGGAAGGGCGCCGATTCAGCCCGGGCTTCTGTCGGGACCTGAAAACGGCAACGCTTCCATCCGGCCGGCGGGAAAGGCGGCGGGCCGCCCTTGGATTTTACACCGACCGATTCGGACTCGCCGCGAGCGGCCGGGCGCCAAAAAAGATTTGCGAGGGCCGCGGCCGGGTGATAGTTTACGAGGGTTGTCCGGTCCGGTTTTCAGAATTGACACCCATTGAGGGGCCATTCAGGGGGTTCAGGCTGTGGCGAAACGATGTGATGTTTGCGGAAAAGGTCCGGTTGTCGGGAACCGGGTGAGCCACGCCCACAAGGTCTCGAAGAGGCGTTGGGAGCCCAATCTCCAGCGGGTCCGTGTCCGGGTGAACGGCGGCGTCCGCCGGCTATCGGTGTGCACCTCCTGCATCCGGTCCGGAAAGGTCCAAAAAGCCCCGCGCGGCGAATCGAGACCCGAAACCAAACCGGCGGCGAGCTCCTGAAACCCTCCTCCCGGTCTGGTGGGAAGTCTTCAGACCCGTTCACCCGCCGGCCTGAACCCGAACCGATCGCGTTCGGCTGATTTTTGTTGCAAAGACGCGCCTTTCATCCGTTCGGCCTTCAACACCCCCCGGACGCCGTTCAGCGCTCGAAGCACCCTCTCCAGATGACTCAGGTCGTGGATCTGAATCCCCAAACGGATGGTGGCCCCTTCTCCCCCCGGCAGGGTGTCGGCATGCATGTGGCCGATATTGGCGTCGCTCTCGGCGATGACGCCGCTGAGCTGGGCGAGGATGCCCTTTGCGTCCACGGTTTCCAGGTGTAGCTCCACCGTGTGCCGGCCTTCGGTCTCCGCGTCCCACTCCACTTCAACGCGCCGTTCGGGCTCGTAATCCAAAACGCTGACATTGGGGCAGTCGGTCATGTGGATGGTCACGCCCCGGCCTCGGGTGATGAATCCGACGATCGGGTCCCCCGGGACGGGATCGCAGCATCCGGCGGGCCGGACCAGAACGTCCTGGATGCCCTTGACCTTGACGCGGATCGAATCCGCCGGGCCGCTTGTGGAAATCCCGCCCTCCTCCTCCGCCCCCGCGGGGGCTTTCTCCTTGAGGAGCGACTGGATCACTTCCGGGGGCAGCAGCTTCGCCATCACCTGTCCGGGCGCGAGGCGGCCGAAGCCGACCGCGAGGATCAGGTCCTTCGCCGACGGCAGGTCGAGGGCGCGGGCGGCGGCCTTCAGGCTCTTCTCTTTAACCAGGCCGTCCCGGGCGCGTTTTCCGTAGCGGGCCGCCTCCTTTTCCAGGATCTCCCGGCCAAGCCCCAGGGCGCGTTCCGTCTCCTCGGTCCGCAGGAAGGCGCGGATCTTGTGCCGCGCGCGGCCCGTTTTGACGAATTTCAGCCAATCCCGGCTGGGCTTCCGTCTGGGAGAGGTGATGATCTCCACGATCTCGCCGTTTTGCAGGGTCCGCTTCAGGGGGATCATCTTTCCGTTGACCTTGGCGCCGGCGCAATGGTTGCCCACGTCGGTGTGGATCTCGTAGGCGAAATCCACCGCCGTGGCGTCCCGCGGCAATTCGATCACCTTGCCGTTGGGCGTGAAGACGTAAACCGCTTCCTGGAAGAGGTCGGTCCGAAGCGTGTGGAGGTACTCCTTCGGATCCTGGACCTCTTTTTGCCAGTCCAGGAGCTGCCGGAGCCAGTTGAACCGCTCGTCGTCCTTTTCCTCCTGCGGACGACCCTCTTTGTAGAGCCAGTGGGCGGCGATGCCCGCCTCGGCCACCTGGTGCATATCCCCGGTCCGGACCTGGAACTCCACCCTGTGCCCCCGCGGGCCCATAACGGTGGTGTGGAGCGATTGGTACTTGTTGGCCTTGGGCAGGGCGATGAAATCTTTGAACCGGCCCGGGATGGGCATCCAGAGCGAGTGGATGGCGCCCAGGACCGCATAGCAGTCCCGGACGGAATCGGTGATGATTCGAAGGGCGGTGAGGTCGTAAATCTGGTCGAGGGAGACGTTCTGGGCGATCAGCTTCCGGTGGATGCTGGGGATACTTTTGGTGCGGCCCATCACCCGCACGTTCAGTTTGGAGGCCTCGATCTCGGCCTCCAGCGCCCGGGCGACTTCTTCCAGGTAGGCCTGGCGATCCTCCCGGCTGGCGGCCAGGCGGTGGCTGATGTCTTCGTATTCCGCGGAGTGAAGAAATCGGAAGGCCGATTCCTCGAGATCTTCCTTCATCCATCCCATCCCCAGGCGGTTGGCCAGGGGGGCGTAGATGTCGGTCGTCTCCCGCGCGATGGATTGCTGTTTCCCGGGCCCGTGGAATTCGAGCGTCCTCATGTTGTGGAGACGGTCCGCCAGCTTGATGATGATCACCCGGAGGTCCTGGGACATCGCCATGAGCATTTTTCTGAAGCCGTCCGCTTGACGCTCCTGGGTGCTGGTCACCTCGATCCGGCTGATTTTCGTCACCGCGTCCACCAGCTCGGCCACCGTCTCTCCGAACATCCGGCGGATTTTTTCCGGCTGGGTGTGGGTGTCCTCCACCGTGTCGTGCAGCAGTCCGGCCGCCACGCTCGTGGCGTCCAAATGAAGCTCGGCCAGGATGCCCGCCACCTCGAGGGGATGGGACAAGTACGGCTCGCCGGAGAGGCGGACCTGTCCCCGGTGCACCTTCGCACAGTAGACGTAGGCCT
This sequence comes from Nitrospinota bacterium, assembly GCA_030740135.1. The sequence continues at coordinate 3,268 of JASLXW010000211.1, read as the reverse complement.
TCCGGACGAGGTCGAGGTCCTCCTCCGGCAGGTAGGTCTCGAGTTGTTCGATGATGTCTTCGAGGCGGATTATGCGCGTTTCAAGGGCCCGCGGCCCCGGTCCATCCGACCGCCCGGGCGGGATGCCCGGGGGCGGGTCGGTCTCCCGGGTCACAGCCGGTTCGCCGCGCCGGGCTTCCGGCGGTTTGACGCGGAGGCGTCTTCTTCGTCGTCCCGGGAAGGGGTGACGTCGATTTCATTGGATTCCTTCATGGTCCGCTTGAAGCCTTTGATGGCCTTCGCCAGACCGGAGCCCACTTCAGGCAGCCGCTTGCCGCCCACCAGGAGGAGGATGATTCCCGCGATGATCAGGATTTCAAACAACCCGAAGCCCATCATTCGCCGTCACCTTGAGCGTTGAGCAAACCCCCCGTCCCGCGAACCGGCGGTTTCGCGGCACACGACTCCATATTCTGACCATAGGTCCCGGAGACCCGGAATGTCAAGGAAATCAGGAGGGTGGGTCCGTTTTCATCGACAAGCTCCGCAACAGTCCTCACATGCGTGGTCAACGGCTGTGGGCGGAAAGGCGCAACGGGGGGTGGTGAACGGGTTGCGCGGAAGGCCGGATCGTTGTTCAGTCTGCCCTTGCGGGGATTGAGGCGCGGCGGGGGGTTCCGTCGGATCCGCAGGTCGATTTGAAGGATGTGTCTTGCGGCTATATCAGGAGGTGAATCCGGGTGAATCGCAAGGGTGAGGCCGGGTTCCCCATCATGATTGCGTCCGCCTTCTCTCCAGGCGCACGGTCCGCTCGCCCAGAAGGTTCTCCACCCGGTCGATCATCTCGCCCGAGGGGTCTACGCGGAATTCGGGGAACCGGCGCGATTCCCGCCGTCGGCCGAAATCGAACTCGAGGAACAGCGGGAACGGTCCCCGGTGGTCCTCGAGGATCTCCTTCAGGTCGATCATCCGGGCCCGGATCAGCTCCCGGCTCTTCCCGGCCACCGGAAGGCGAATCGAGACGCCCCGCCCCGCGCCCCCGGCGCCCGCTGACAGGGCGGTGATCTTCTCGGCCTTGATCGTGACGCCGTTTTCCCCCTGCTCGGCCGTCCCCGTGAGCAGGATAGGATCCTCGCCCTCCAGGAGCGGGGCGGAATCGCGGTAGCAGTCGGGAAACACGAGCACCTCCGCGAACCCTTCCAGATCCTCCAGGTTGAAGCGGGCCATGAGGTCGCCCCGCCGCGTGCTTTGGACCTTCAACCCGGCCACCAGTCCGGCCATCCGAACCTTCAGGTTTCCGTTGACCTCCCTCAGACCCGCCGTCGAGACGGTCGTCAAAAGTTTCAGCTCCCGCCGGAACCGCGACAGGGGGTGCCCCGTGATGAAGAAGCCGAGCGCCTCCTTCTCCTGGTGCAGCCGCTCCTTTTCGTCCCACTCCGGTGCCGGGGGCAGGGGGGGGGCGGCGTCGGCCCCGCCGGCCGCCTTCCCCGGGAACAACTGTGACTGGCCCGTGATCCGATCCTTTTGGTCCTGCGCCGCCCTTTCCAGGGCCGGATCCAGGACGGCCAGAAGCTGGGCCCGGTGGCCTTGCGTGGAGTCGAACGCGCCGCATTTGATCAGGCTTTCCACAACCCGGCGGTTGACTTGCCGGAGGTCGATTCGCCGGCAGAACGAGAACAGGGAGACGAACGGACCTTCCTCGGCGCGCGCCCGGAGGATTTCGTCCACGGCGCCGCCCCCGACATTCTTGACGGCCGCGAGACCGAACCGGATGCCGGCCGGGTGGACGGTGAACCGCTTGCCGCTTTCGTTGATGTCGGGCGGCAGGACCGGGATGTCCATCTCCCGGCATTCGGCGATGTTCTTCATCACCTTGTCGGTGTTGTCTATGTCACAGGTGAGCAGGGCGGTCATGAACGGACGCGGGTGGTGGGCCTTGAGGCAGGCCGTCCAGTAGGCCACGAGGCCGTAGGCGGCGCTGTGGGACTTGTTGAACCCGTAGCCGGCGAAGTGGGCCATCAGCTCGAAGATGCGTTTCGCCTTGTCCGGCGGGACCCCGCGCTCTCCGCAGCCTTTCAGAAAATTCTCCTGCTGGCGCGCCATCTCCTTGGGCTTCTTCTTGCCCATGGCCCGGCGGAGCAGGTCGGACTCCCCCAGGCTGAACCCCGCCAGGGCGCTGGCGATCTGCATGACCTGTTCCTGGTAGACGATGATCCCGTAGGTCTCCTTCAGGATCTCCTCCAGCGCGGGCAGCTCGTTCTGGATGGGCGCCTTCCCCTGCTTGCGCTGAATGTAGTCGTCCACCATCCCGCTCCCCAGGGGGCCCGGCCGGTACAGGGCGACGGCGGCGATGATGTCCTCGAAGGTCGAGGGTTTCATCTTCCGCAGGACCTCGCGCATCCCGCGGCTCTCGCACTGGAAGACGCCGGCCGTGCGTCCGTCGGAGAAGATCCGGAAGGTCTCCGCATCGTCGAGCGGAACCCGCTCGATGTCGAAGTCCGGCGCCCCTTCGGTCTCCCCGTCCCCGGTGCGGATCATCTCCTCGGCCTTGCGGATCACCGTGAGCGTCCGCAGTCCGAGGAAATCCATCTTGAGCAGCCCCAGGGACTCCACGTCGGTCATGTCGAACTGGGTGACGGTTTCGCCGTTGGCGCCCCGGGCCAGGGGGACGAGCTCCATCAGGGGCCGGGGAGCGATGACGACGCCGGCGGCGTGGGTGCTGGCGTGGCGGGAGAGGCCCTCCAGGGTGCGGGCGGTGTCGATGAGACTCTCCACCTTCGGGTCGTTCTCTTTCAGCTCCCGCAGACGGGGCTCCTCCTTCAGGGCGTCGTCCAGCGAGATGTTGAGCCGGCCCGGGACGAACTTGGCGATCCGGTCCACCTCCCCGTACGGCATATCCATCGCCCGGCCCACGTCCCGGATCACGCCCTTGGCCATCATGCTTCCAAACGTGATGATCTGGGCGACGTTTTCCCGGCTGTATTTCTCGTTGACGTACTCGATCACCTCGTCCCGTCGCTCCATGCAGAAGTCGATGTCGATGTCCGGCATGGAGATGCGCTCGGGATTCAGGAACCGCTCGAAGAGCAGACGGTACCGGATGGGGTCCAGGCCGGTGATTCCGGTGCTGTAGGCCACCAGGCTCCCCGCCGCCGAGCCCCGGCCGGGCCCGACCGGGATGTCCTTCCTCCGGGCGTGGTCGATGAAGTCCCAGACGATGAGGAAGTAGCCGGAGAACCCCATCTTCCGGATCATCTCGAGCTCGAATTCCAGCCGCTCGTCGTACTCC
>JASLXW010000210.1 GCA_030740135.1 Nitrospinota bacterium | reverse complement strand
GAATCCGCCGCTGGATGCTAAAGGTCCAGCCGAAGCGCGGGGTCGTCTACCGGAAAAGCTTTTGCAGGGTTTTCAGTTGCCGCTCGACGGCGGAGGGTTTCCTTGTTCGCCCCCCGGCTTTTTGCTCGTCCGGGTCTTTATCCTCCCGGTAGCCCTCGGGAACTTCAAAGAGGGATTCGTCCAGTTTCCGGCGATCGATCTTCTCAACCACCCAGTCTGTTCGCACCGGCCCGAAGGCCCCCGTCTTTCCGAGCAGAAGGATCCGCACGGCCGTTCCGCCGCCGCGTTCCAGCTCGTCGAAGAGCATCCGGTCCATCGGGGCCAGCAGGTTGGCGGAGATCTTCGCGATGTCCCGCTGGAGGATGTATATCTCTTTGCCCGCGTCAGACTCCGGCGTGATCCAGATCTTCGCCCGGACCTTGGCCTTTTTCCCCTGCCGCAGGAGGTGCAACCGCGCGTTCAGCCCGTGCACCTTGTCCGTCTCGTCCGTCGGTTCGAGGCGATAGGCCTTTTTTCGGCGCGTCGATTTTCCGCCGGCCGTCGCCTTCGAACCGGGCGCGCCGCCCTTTGGCGTAGAAGATCACTTTCAGGGGCGGACGGGATCGGGCATCGGGAAACCGGTAGGTGACGCGCTGGTGGAGGGTGACATCCGCCCAAACGGGCGGCGGCCAGCCCGGCGCCAGGAGGAGGAGCCAAATCGCCGGCGAGAGGAGTCTCAAAGGGCTTCGCAGGGATTAGGGTTTCCGGGCGCCCCCGTCGCTGATCCGGTCCAGGGCGCTCTGGATGGCGTCCGCCTGCGCGGTGGCGTGAAGCCGGGTGAATATCCGGTGGGCCTCTTTCAGGTTCTCCCCGGCCGCGGCGCGATCGTTTTCGTGCATCTGAATCTTTCCGATGTTTCCGAGGTCAACCGCTTCGCCCCAGGAATAGCCGATTTTCCGATTGATCTCCAGGGCGCTCAGGTAGGACTGAAGCGACTTCTGGGTCTGGCCCTGGAGAAAAAGGACGTTTCCGATGTTGCCCAGGTTGTTGGCCTCGCCCTTCGGGTTTCCCACCTGCCGGTGGAGGGAAAGACCGGTGCGGAAAAATTCCAACGCCTTCGTGAAGTCCTTTTCCAGGCTGTAGATCAACCCGATGTTCCCGAGGTTGATGGCCTCCTCGCGCACATTGCCCGACTCCCGGTTCATGGCCAGCGCCCGCTCGCTCAGTTTCAGGGCCTCCGTGCACTCCCCTTTTTCGCGGAACACGGCGGCCATCAGCCGAAGCTCCAACGCCACTTTGGACCGGTCCTCCAATGTGCGCCAACCCTCCAAGGCTTCGAGGTGGTACTTCGAGGCTTCGTAAAGAGATTGCTTGGCCCGGCAGAGCCGGCCCATCCGGCTGAGGGTTTCGGCCTCTTCCCGCTTGTTTCCTTGAAGGCGGTGGATCTCGAGCGCCTGTCCGAAATATCCCAGTGCGTCGTCGGGAGCGCGCCGGTAGGTGGAGGCCAGCCCCAGGTTGGTCAGGATGGTCGCCCGGTCGCCCGGCGAAACGTTCTTCGTCTCTGCGGCCTCGCGGAGCCTGCCCTCCGCCTCGGTTTCATAACCCTGCAAGTGATAGGTCAGCCCGAGGAGATGCAGCACCGCGGCGGGGTCCGCGCCCGCGTCCAGGGTCAACTGGGAATAGGCCACCGCTGACTCGAATTCTCCGGCGAAAAAAGCCAGGAGCGCTAGATGAAAATGGGTTTCGGGCGGGATGAATCCGCCCTTGCCCTCTTCTTCATCGATGGCCGCCTGGACTTCGGCCCACTCGTCCGAAAAGTTCGGGGGCAGTTGAATGCCGGGAGAGGTGGTGTCGGCTTCCTCTCCGCCCTCGGATTTGGAAGGCCCCGGCGGACGCCAGGATTCCAGCAGCGGCAGATCGGGGAGGTCGTATTTCGCCACCAGCTCCGAAGGTCGGTTCAACGCCCCCTCCGGGCCGCCCTGTTGAAAAGGACGGGATTCCGGCGCCGAGGAGACCGCCGCGGAATCGCCGGGCTCTTGCCGTGATTGGGCGACCGGCGCGTCGCCGGCCGGTTCGTGTTGATCCTCGTCCCCCTCTCCCCCTTTCGGGTCGTCGAAAGGCGGACGATCCGTCTCGAGCAGTAGAGGTTCGGAGAGGCCTTCATCCTCCGGTGGATGAGTTTCCATCGGGTGCGATGACCGAACGTCCGGCTCGGGCGTCATCGGCCCGGGCGGCTCCGGCCCGGCGATGATCGAACCGGGCGTCTCCGCCTCCAGGGAAGCCGCCGCGGTCCGCGATCCGCTCGGCCCGGTTCCGAAGTTGATCGAACCGGCGCCCAAGGTGTCCTTCGCCGATACAGGTTTCGGCATCCCTTTCCCCGGGCGGCTGAGCAGCCTGGTTTCCTCAATGCCCTCGATCGACTCCTCCATGCGGTCCTCATTGATAAGCTCTCGATCGGACCCTCGGCCGCTGTGAAGGCCTTTCAGGACCTTCCTCGACCGGAACGCCAGGACCAGAACCGAGGCGATGCCCACGCCGATCAGGAAGGAAACGATGAGGAGCGTCAATATGGTGTCTGTCATGGTGTCTATTCCCCGCTTGGCACGAGTCGATCCGCGCCGCGCAGCGGGCGGCCGGCCCGGACGCCGAGGTGGACCCCGTCTTCTACGGTCAATTGACCGTTGACCATCACGAAGTCGATTCCTTCCGGATAGCGGATCGGCGATTCAAACGTGGCGGTGTCGGCGATTCGTTCCGGGTCGAAGACGACGAGATCGGCCTTCATTCCGGGCGAGACGCGGCCCCGGCCCGAGACGCCCACCCTGCGGGCGGGGAGGCAGGTCATCCGGGCGATGGCTTCGGAGAGCGACATCAGACCCTCGCCCCGGACGAGACTTCCCAGGACCCGCGGAAAGGTCCCAAACCCGCGCGGATGCGGCGCCCCCTCGCCCAACACGCCGTAATGGGCCCGCGCCTCGGCGTCGGAGCCGATGAAGACGTAGGGCTTTCGCAAAATTTTCCGAAGGTTGGATTCATCCATGAGGTTGAGCAGAAGGATCTCGACCCAGAGGTCCTCGGCGAGCAAAAGGTCCATCGCCCATTCGGCCGCTTCCCGGCCGGTTTGCGCCGCGCACGCCGAAACGCTCCGGCCCTCGAACGGCTTGCTCTCGGGACGGGTCACGAGGGAGATCACGACGTTGTCCCAATTCCTTCCCCCCCAGGCTTCGCGGATCCGCGATCGGCCGGCGGCGTCGCGCAGCCGGGCCAGGGTTTTCGTCTTCCCGCCTTCGTGGGCCCAGTCGGGCAGCAGGGCGGAGAGATGGGTGTTGGAAGCCGTGTACGGGTAGCGGTCGCAGGCCACGTCGATTCCGGATTTCGCGGCCTCCTCGATGAGATTGACGGCGTCGTCGATCTTCGACCAGTTCGGTTGTCCGGCCGTCTTGAGGTGGGAGATCTGTAGGCGGACCCCGCTCCGGCGAGCGAGGTCGATCACCTCTTCGATGGCCTCCAGGAGTCCGGCCCCCTCGCTGCGCATGTGGACGCTGAACAACCCGGCTCGTCCGGCGGCGGCCTCGGCCAGGGCGGCCGTCTCTTCAGGGGAGGCGAAGCACGCCGGCGCGTACACCAGCCCCGTGGAAAGGCCGAAGGCGCCCTCGGACATCCCCCGCTCCACCATCGCGGTCATGCTTCGAAGCTCTGTCTCCGTCGCCGCCCTGTCGTCGCCGCCCATGACGGACTGCCGGATGGTGTTGTGTCCCGCCTGGTGGACATAGTTCACCGAGAGCCCCGAATCGTCCAGACGGTCGAGGTAGGTCTTCACATCGGAGAAATCGGGATCCAGTCCCCACCGTTCCCGGTAGAGCTTCCGGCGCTCGGCTTTTGCTTCGCCGCCGATGGGCGCGGCCGAATACCCGCAATTGCCCCCCACTTCGGTCGTCACCCCCTGCCGGACCTTGCTTTCGGCGAGGGGGTTGATGAGAAGGGAGTAGTCGGAATGGGAATGGATATCAATGAACCCGGGCGCCAGGGCCTTGCCGTTCAGGGATAGGGTGCGTTTCGCCTCGACCGGCCGCGAGGACCCGGCGGCCGCGCTTCCCCCGTCGGGCGTGTGCCGGACGGCGACGATTTTATCGCCCCGGGTCGCCACGTCCCCCCGAAAGGGCGGTCCGCCCGCGCCGTCGTAGACAGTGGCTTCTCGAAACAGGATGTCGAACCGATCAGACAATCTCGACCTCCGGCCGCTCCGGTCCAAGGCGGACGGCCAGACCCCTCCCGCCAATTCTATCCGCCTATCCGGGTCACGAACAAGCCGTTGTATGGGTTCAGGACGTCTGAGGAACCGGGGCCGGTTTTTAGAAATTCATCAGGGCCCGGCGGGGTCGATATGATGATTAACCCGCTCCCACTTGCGCGGCCTGACGTTGAGCGGACCCGCTGTCCAGGGAATTGCGCTTATCTCAAAGCCGGTCCACGGCCACGCGGCCGCCCACGGCGACCCACCGGGCTTCCAGGTCGGCGTCCAGAACGACGATGTCCGCATCGGCCCCGGGCGCCAGAACGCCCTTCTTTCCATAAAGACCGAGAACGCGGGCGGGGGTCTCGGTGACCCAGGGAAGCGCCTCCTCGACGCTGAAGCCGCAATGCCGGACGACGTTGGCCAACGCCCGCCGCGCGCTGAGGCGCGCGCCCGCAAGCCTTCCGCCGGACGTGACGAGCCGGCCGTTTTCCTCGAGAATTCGCGCGTCGCCCATCCGAAATTCCGCCGGCCCTATCCCGCCATCCGGCGCGGCGTCCCCGGCCGGCGTGGCGTCCGACACGAGAAAGGCCCCGCTCGTTCCTTTGAGCCGAAGGGCCGCCTGGAGGGCGGCGGGGTGGACATGGACCCCGTCGGCGATGAATCCGGCCGTCACCCGCGCGTCCGTCAGGACCAGCCCCAGGACCCCCGGTTCCCGGTGGTGGAATTCCCCCATCCGGTTGAAGACGTGGGTGGCCAGTCGGACGCCCTCGGGGACCGCTCTCTCCGCTTCCTCATACGTGGCTTTCGTATGGCCGAACGCGGCCAACCAGCCCCGTTGCGCGACGGTTTTCAACAGGTCGAGGGCGCCGGGCAGCTCGGGCGCCAAAGTGATGAGGGCGGGGGCCGCGGGTGACCCATCCGCTCCGGCCCAGGAGTCCGAGAGCCGCCCGAACAGGCCGGAGTCGGGCGGCCGGATGTGCTCCGGGGGATGCGCGCCGGCCATCTCCGGGTTGAGGAAGGGGCCTTCCAGGTGGATGCCGGCGATGGAGGCGGCCGCGGGCTCGTCCGCTCCGTCCGGAGCGGGGTGCGCGGCCGAGCGAATGGCCGAGAAGGCGTCGAGCAGCGCGGATTCAGGCGCGCTGATCAGGGTAGGCAGGAACGCCGTCGTCCCGGAGGCCGATAGGCTTCGGGCCGTCGCCCGGACGGCGTCTTCCGTTCCTTCCAGGATGGCCCGGCCGCCGACTCCGTTGACCTGCAGATCGATGAATCCCGGCGCCACGAGACCCCCGTCCACATGGACGACGCGGGCGCCGGGCGGCGGGGCGAGACGGGATTCACGGGCTTCGATCCGCCCGTGACGGAGAATGATATCGGCGGGGACGAAGGTCCTTTCCGGGGTGTAAACCCTGCCGCCCCGAAGAAGAATCGGGTGGGGGGCCATGTTCCGCGGACCTGGGGGAAGATTCGCTATTTGCGCGCCTTCATTTTTTTCCGGACCTGGTTGTTGGCGTCGATGAGAAGCTGGACGTTCTCTCCGGCCATCCGCCGGAGGTTGTCCCGGAGGGCCACCAGGAGAACGCGGCCCCCCAGCGTGGGGACGCCGGGCACCTCGGGCAATTTCACCTTGGAGGAGCTTTTGGAAATCTCCTCGACGGACTTGGCGATCTCTTTATCGCTGTAGAGATCTTTTTCTTTGTATTGGAAGGTCACCTTCACGTAATCGCGTTCTTTGCGGGAGTCATCACGGGTTTCCCGGACAATGTTCTCCATGTCGATGGACTTCGGCTTTTTCTTCCCCTTCTGGACAATCGCCTTGACGGCGTTGAAATATTTGGTCTCCGTCATGTCTTTGGCGAACTCGTCCTGGGGGATCTTGGAGCTGATCTCGAATTGAATGACGTTCTCTCGGAGCAACGGAGAGCCCAACTCGTAGGTGACGCCTTGGACGTTGAACCGATCCCCCTTCTTGGATGTGAACTTCCCGCGAAATTCGTCCGTGAGACCGGAGAGCGCATCGGCAGCAAACTCCAAAAACAACTGTTCCTTCAGGGTACTCATGAAATCGCCGTCCTCCTGATGATCTGATGAATCGGCCCGTGAAATCGGAATTTGGGTCTTCCTTTTGCCAATATATGTGAGAGACGCAGAGGCGGCAAGGCAATCCTCGATTTCGTCGTCGGCCGCCCGGGGTCTTCGGGCGGCGCCCGGTGGACTTCACGGCGCGGGAAGGATAACATTCCGCGGTGTGAATCCTCCCCGCCCGGAAGCGGGAGGCGGGGGCCCCGCGGCCGCGAGAGCTGTAAAGCATTCCGGAGGCGGCTCATTGACCGGCGAACCCGATCCGGGTGAAACGATGAAAGAAACCGTAAGGCCGGGCTCGCCGGAGGGTGGGAAGAAAGACATCGCGCCGATCCGTGTTTTTCGGGAGGGCGGATCCGGCGGGCTCCTTGCGGGACGAAACCGGCGCGTTTCCGAAATTTTGACGTGCTGGATCCTGGCGGCGTTGTCCCTGCCTGCCGTCGGTGGATGCGGCCTGTTATTCGGTGAGCCGGTCCGGGTCGATCATCCGGCCCGGGATTTTCAGGTTCAAGTCGGGAACCGGCGGGGGAAAACGTTTGGAAGGGTGGAATCCGCGCGGAAGGGAAAGGGGCCCTACGACGTCCGGGTGATCATGAGGTCGGGGTGGGCCCTGCTCAAGCCCGCGATCAAAGAGGCGGACGCCGTCGCCCTGGCCCGCACTTGGGTGGCGGTGATCCAGCCGGCCGGTCCGGAGCGGGCCCGGGTGGAATTTGTGAATTCGCAGGGCCGGGTGCTGGCGTGGGGCGTGTACCAGTCGGGCAACGGTCTCTTTGTGGGTTTGGGGGAAGGCCGTCCCCGATAGAGCGGTTCGGGTTTCCGAGAACCGCCGGATGCTGAACGAAAGAACGGGG
>JASLXW010000020.1 GCA_030740135.1 Nitrospinota bacterium | reverse complement strand
GTCTCGCGGTGGAAAAGCTCGACGGAGATCACCGCGTAGCCCTGGTCGGCGTACCGGCGGCAGACGTCCCGGATGTGGCCGTTGACGCCGAAAATCTCTTCGACGAGCAGCAGGCCGGGGTGCGGTCCGGGGCCTTCCGGAAGGACCCGGTGCGCGGGGACCTGCGCGCCGCCTGAGGGGATGTGAATGTCTTGCGCGTCGGATGCCATCTTTTCGCCCCCGGATTCAGTGAGATTGGGAAACGCGGCCTCATTGGACCCATCGAATTCATTGGACTCAATGAACCGGGCCGTCAGGGGCCGTTCAGCCGCACATCACGCATGTACAGAATTTCCGGCTCGCGCGGAAGGGTCTTTCGGCTCACGAGCAGAACGTCTTTGTTCAGAATCTTAACAGGGAACGACCGCTTCGCGAGACCCGCGAATTCCTCCGGCAGGACGACATCATAAGGAATCGGGGCAATGCCGCGTCTCCTTAAAAGGGCCATCAAGACCCCCCTCTGTGTCACCGCCCCCGCAGGAACACGACCTCCGTCCGGCGCGAGAGGGTCTTGCGGCTGACGAGCAGGTGGTCCTTGTCGTGGACCTTCACCGGAAACGAACATTCCGCGAGGGCGCCGAAAACACTCGGGCCCATGAAATCGTACTGCATTGGAATCACAATGGCGGGACCGATCTGCCGGATAAGCCGGAGGGCGTCGGCGTGATTGAGCGTCCAGGAGCCGTCGGCGGATATGAAGAGGACATCGATCCGTCCGAGGACCCGGAGGGTCTTTTTGTCGAGAAGGTGTCTGAGATTGCCCAGGTGGGCGACGCACAGCCCGGCCGCCTCCACGACGAAGATGGAATTTCCGTTCGTCCGCACGCCGCCGAATTCGCTGAAGTTCGTCGCGACGTTGAAGACCCTCGCGTCCTTGATCTTCACGTCCACCCGGGCGACGCCCCCTTTGGGGTCCCAGCCGCGCAGGGAACGCGTGACGGCCGGGTCGATGGTGTCGGAGCTGTGCAGGTTGTGGGCGTTGCTCATCGTCGCCGCGTCGGGTGTCCAGGAGGGCGGAGCCTGGTCGTTGTAATCCGTGACGATCGAGGCGCCCCCCGGCGTCTCGACCAAAAAGCTGAAATGGCCGAGGTAGGTGACGCGAAGATGACCCGGCGGGACCGATATCGGTCCGTGCGAGGAAACCCTCTGAATCCACGGAACGCGCTCGGCCACGTTCAGGACGCACGCCCCCAAGGCGTCCATCGGGATCAACAACAGGGCCGCCGCAATCAAGGCGCGGGCCAATCGGCTCGAAACGAATCCGGTTGTTTGGAAAACCCGCATGCCTTTCCACTTTGGCACAGGTTGGGCGTTCAGCCGGTATACCTAAGTCTACCTTTTCCAATGATGAGTCGAAAATAAAGTCCTTATTCAGATTAACACGTACGCCAGGGAGATAAATCCCCAAAGCGGTTTGACAGCGGGCCGCACAGCAAGTATCATCCTATGATATAAAATTCCACTATCAGGAACCTCTCTCGGACTGGGAAGGCCATGGAAGGTACGATCTCTATCGAGGAAACGGTGGGGATGCGGATACGCGATCTCCGCAAAGCCCGGCGTTTCACGCTCGAACAACTGGCCGAGCGCGCGGGCGTATCGAAGAGCGTCTTGTCGAAGATCGAGAACGGCAAGGTGAGCTCGCCCATCTCGACTTACACCCGGATCTCCTCGGCCCTGAACGTATCCCTGTCGGACATGTTCAGCGAAGAGAACGGCGAGGACCCCTCCCTCGTCCGGAAGGGGGACCGAAAGCCGCTCTCCCATACGGACACGCAGTTCGGCTACGCCTATTACTCGCTCTCGCCCAGCCGGCTGGGCAGACGGATGGCCCCCTTCCTGTTGATCTACCCCCATGACCTGCCTGAAATTCCCACCGCGCACCATTCGGGCGAGGAATTTCTGTTCATCCTGAAGGGGGATCTGGAATTCGTATACGGGGAGAAGACGCTGATCCTCTCGGAGGGGGACAGCCTTTACATCGACGCCCAGACGCTTCACGGCGCGCGGGCGCTCGGCGGCCGGGATTGCGAAGTCCTCGTCATCGGAACCTCGAACCCCTGACCGAGGCGGGAGGAAGGATGGCGGTCGACTATCACCGGTTCCCGAAGGCGGAGTACGAAGGCCGGTGGGGGAACGCCCAAAGGCGGATGGCCGAGGCCGGCCTCGACGCCCTCCTCATCACCGAGAAGGCCAACTACGTTTACTTCTGCGGCGGCAACCCGGACTTTTCCTTCTCCCGGCCGACGACCTTCATCCTTCCCGCGTCGGGCGAGCCGGTCTGCGTCGTTCAGCAATTCTTCCGGGACCTGACCGCCCGAAGCGCCTACGTGGACGACGTTCGGGTGTACGACACGCTGGGCGGCGCGCCCATCGGGATGATCGCCGGGGCGTTGAAGGACCTCGGGGCCGCCGCGGGAAAGGTCGGCTGCGAGCTGGGCTACGAACAGCGTCTCGGCGTCTCGGCGGAGGATTTCCAGGCCCTCGGAAAGGCCCTGCCGGGCGCGACGCTCACTGACGGCTCGGGGGTGATCTGGGGCTGCCGGATGGTGAAATCACCCGCCGAGGCCGCGCGTCTGCGCGAAGCCGGGCGCATCACGGGCGAGGTCTACGAGGCCCTGTTCCCGGCCGTCCACCCCGGCATGACCGAGACGGAGATCGTCGATCGCTTCCTCCGGATGCACATGGAGCGCGGGGGCGGCTCGCCCTGGTTCCTCATCAACTCCGGTCCCGAGAACTACGACATCCCCTGCGGGGGGCCGGCCGACCGGACGCTCCAGGCCGGCGACGTTCTCTGGATGGACGGAGGGTGCTGCGTGGGGGATTACTGGTCGGACTACACGCGGATGGTCTTCCTGGGCGAGCCCACGGACGAGCAGCGCAAGGTCTACGACCTCATCGTCGGCGTCACGCAAGAGACGGTCGAGGCCGTGCGGCCCGGCGTCCGGTGCTCCGACCTCCAGGCGCTGAACGACCGGCTGTTCGAGGAGGCGGGATACGACTACAACGAGATCAACTTCGCCGGCGGACGGATCGGCCACGGCCTGGGGACGATGATCACCGAGCCGCCCCACGTCGCGGCCTACGACGACACGGTCCTGGAGCCCGGAATGGCCATCACCATCGAGCCCGGCTGGATGCGGGACGACGGCTGCTTCCACGTCGAGGACAATGTCCTCGTCGCCGAGGACGGGTGCGAGATCCTGAGCCGGTGCCGGCGTGATTTGTGGGTGGTTTGAGCGAGGCGCCGGGGGGGGGGCGCTTGCGTGCCGGCCAAACTGCGGATGAAGGTGCTTGTGCTTATCACAACGTGGGCGGCGCACACCATCTGTGAATAGATCGACTAGGCGCTCCCGTGGCGAATCCCGGCGCCGCGCGTCCCGCCCCCCTGGACCCCGGAAGGCGGCCAAGGTGGCCGCCCTACCGGGCTAAGCCGTAGGCTTGCCTTACCCGCGCATGGAGGGAAGATGCCACTTCGTGTGTCTGTTTGGCGCGGCCAAAGAATTTACTTGTTTCATGAAAATAAAGAAGTAGGGCGGCCATATTGGCCGCATTCTGCAATTTGGAGGACGTCATGCCTAGCTTAGCGGACATTGTGGACGAGGTTGTCCGGACGGACGTGTTGATTGCGGGAAGCGAAGGGGCCGGCGCCCGGGCGGCGATCTCGGCCCACGACGCGGGGGCCTCGGTCACCTGCGTGACCAAGGGGTTCGTCGGCAAGAGCGGCGCGACCCTCACGGCCGACGCCGACATCGACGTGGACAGCCGGACGTGCATCAAGCTCTTCAACCTGCCCGGCCATCCCGACGACAGCGTTCAGACCTTCTTTGAGGACATGGTCCACGAGGGGGACTGGATCAACGACCAGCGGCTCGTCGAGGTCCACGCCGAGGAGGCCGGCCCGAGGGTCAAGGACCTGGTCGACTGGGGGATCCGCATCGAGCGGCTGACCCACGGCCCGGGCCACCGGTACCCGCGCGGCATCTGGATCGAAGGCCCCGAGTTCGCCCGGGTCCTGACTCAGGAGATCAAGAAGCGGCCCGGCATCCAGCTCGTCGAGACCTTCATGCTCACCGACCTCCTGACGAGCGGCGGCCGGTGCGTCGGGGCCATCGGGCTGGATTACCGCCGCGGCAAGACCATCGCCTTCGAGGCTTCTACGGTGGTCCTGTGCACGGGCGGGGCCATGCGGATGTACCGGTACACGACCGCGCCGGAAGAGCTGACGGGCGACGGCCTGGCCGCCGCCTACCGGGCGGGGGCGGAGCTCCAGGACATGGAGTTCCCCATGTTCCTGCCTTACATCCTCATCAAGCCCGACGCCGTCAACAGCATCGATTTCCCCTACCTGCTGGCGCACTTCCTGGACGCCAAGGCCCTGAACCGGGCGGGCCAGGAGTACATGACCAAGTGGGACCGGCTGCGCCTGACGAAGAGCACGCGGGACGTCAACGCCATCGCCCAGATGATGGAGGTCCTCGAAGGACGCGGGAGCCCCAACGACGGGACCTACCTCTCGCTCAAGCACATTCCCGGAAACATCCTGGACCGGGCCTCGCAGTGGCTGCCGAAGATGATCGCGAAGTGGCGCTACGGGGCCTTCAAGATGAAGGACTTCCTGCCCGACCTTTCCCGGGACGCCATCGAGTGCGCCCCGGCCTGCCACTTCTGGAACGGTGGGATCAAGATCACCGAGGACTGCGAGACCAGCCTGCCCGGTCTCTACGCGGGGGGAGAAGGGACCGCCGGCACTCACGGGAGCAACCGGGTGACGGGCAACGCCCTGACGATGACCCAGGTCTTCGGGCCGAGGGCCGGCGAAGCGGCCGCCCGGTTCGCGAAGGAACACGGCCGCGCGGAGGTGGACGCCGATCAGGCCGCGAGGTTCGCCGAGAAGATCGAGGCGCCGCTGAACCGCAAGTCCGGCGCGAGCCCCATCGAGATCCGCAAGGAGACCCGCCGGTTGTCTCACCTCTACCTGAACGCCGTGCGGGACGGGGACAACCTCAAGAGCACCCTCGAGAAGGTCGAGGAGCTGAAGGAACAGGAAAAAACCGTCCGCACCAAAAACCCGGACCTGCGACAATACAACATGGAGTGGATCGAGGCCCTTCAGACGGAGAACCTCCTGACCGTCATGGAGATGGTCGGCAAGGCGAGCCTGATGCGCGAGGAAAGCCGGGGCGCCATGTTCCGGCGGGACTTCAATGACACCGACGGCGTGAACTGGTTGAAGAACATCATCGTCTATCAGGAAGGCGAGCAGATGAATTTTCGGACGGAGCCGGTCGTCGTCACGACGATGGAGCTGCCGCGCAAGGTGTACAAATACTGGGACGCGGAGTGAGGAGATCATGGCGAAGACTTACACGGTGAAGCTCGAGCGGTATAATCCGGATGCCGACAAGGAACCCTACTACGACGACTTCCAGGTACCCATCGAGGAAGGCTGGAGCCTCCTCAACGTCCTGGCCTACATCTACGAGGAGTTGGACCCCTCGGTTTGTTATTACGGCTCCTGCCGGGTCGGCAAGTGCGTCGCCTGCCACGTCAAGGTCAACGGCAAAACCCGCCTGGCCTGCACCGAAATCGCGGAACAACAGGATATGACCATCGAGCCCCTGCCCAGCGTCCGGGACACCTTCATCCGGGACGTGGTGCTCGACTGGTCCCAGATCCACCCCGCCGGCAGGACCGGGATGAGCGACGACGAGGTGGATTAGTCCCGCCCGGTTTCACGGGAACGGGAAAACAAAGGATGGCGCGGACCTCCGCACCGATGAACGAAATCGCCGTCTGACCGGCGTTGGCGCAATACCGGCATCCGGCGGCCTACGCCCTTGAGGTGACCGACAAGCCGGACGCCATCGCCCTCGAATACAGGAGGTTTCTCGCCGAGCTCGGCGTGGACGCGGCTTAGTCTTCGGAAACGGCCGGCCCGAGTCCTTTGATTCGGACTGGCCGGCTTCACTCAGAATCCGTAAAATCCGACGGGGCCGACGGGGTTGTCTTGCGGTTGCCGCGGCTCTCTGGGTTCAACGCCGAGCCGGCGGATCGCCGCTCCCCGAAAGCGGACGGGCCTGATCCCCCCCCCGGCTTCCATCCCGCGCCGGAAAACGCAGGTTGCGCATGGGCGGGACTCCGCACCTTGGAAGGTCTGAGAGAATTCGATGAGTCCCCTGTTCATCGCCGAGATCCTCGCCCTGGTCACGGCCGTTCTCTTCGCCACCGGTGATTTTGTCGGGCGGCTCGCCATCCGGCACGCGCCACCGTACATGGGGGGGCTCATGTCGGCGGCCGTGGGGTGCGTCGTGTTCGGCGCCGTTTGGCTGGCGATCCCTTCGGCCACTCCGCTCAACCTGCCGGGTGTGGTGTGGTTCTTTTTTGCGGGACTGATTCACCCCGCGTTCGGGTTCATTATCCTGTTGAAGGCGTTCGAGAAGGCCGGGGTCGGCCGCTCGGCCGCAATCCTGGGGACCGGCCCGTTTTTCAGCGTGGCCATCGCCATCCTCTTCCTCGGCGAGCGGCCGACCTGGTTTGTGCTCGGCGGCACGCTGTTGATCGTCCTGGGGGTTGTCTGCGTCAGTCTGGAAGAAGGAACGGAAAGCCCCGTGAAGTGGAGGAGATTGGGCTACCCGTTCTTAACGGCCTTCTTGTTCGGCCTCGCGCCCGTGCTCAGGAAGGCGGGCTTGAATCACATCCCATCCCCGATGGTCGGCATGGCCATTTCCTCCTTGTCCGGCACGGTGTGTCTGCTGGCCTGCGCGGGGTTTTTCCCGGCCGGGCGGCGGTTCAGCGGAAACCGGAGAGGGGTCGGGCTTTATGCCATCTCTGGAACCGTCTTCGCCCTGGGTGTTTATACGTATTTCGCGGCTCTGGAAAAGGGGGAGGTTTCAGTCGT
The DNA here is from genome assembly GCA_030740135.1 of Nitrospinota bacterium. The sequence goes on along the minus strand of JASLXW010000020.1, from coordinate 11,050 downwards.
TGTGCCTCTCCTTTTCACGCATACGCTGATGCTGCTTGTCCTGGTTCACTTTTTCCTTCGGCAAATTGAACGGCTCGCGCCGCGGCTCGTGGGCGGCGCGGTCTTGATCGTCTGCGGAGCGGTGATCATCACGACGCTCGGGTAGGGGGCGCGCATCCGCCTCCCGCTCCGCCCAGGCCCCCGGACGGCGAAGAGGCCGGAACCCAACGCCCGATTTTCGGAGGCTGGACATTCCATGATGAGTTTCTTTTTTCTCGCGCAAACCCTGGCGGTTATTGTGGCGTTTGTATTCGCCGCCGGAGACATCGTCGGCCGACTGGCCGTCCGTCATTCCACGCCCTACACGGGGGCGCTGCTGGGCACGCTGGCCGGACTGGCCGTTTTTGCTTTGATTGCTTTGGGACACGGGTACTGGGAGGACGTCAACCTCACGGGGATTTTTTGGTTCTTCGCGGCGGGGGTGTTCTATCCCGGTCTCGGTTACATCACGATTTTCAAAGCGTTCGAGTGTGTGGGTGTCGCGCGGACGGCGCCGATCCTGTGCATCTCCCCGCTGATCAGCGTCACCATCGCCGTTTTGTTCATGGGGGAGCGCCCGGGATTCTTCGTGCTTTGCGGAACGGTTCTGATTGTCCTGGGGGTCGTAAGCATCAGCCTGGAAAAGGATGACGAGGAGGGGGGGATGTCCTTCAGGAAACTGCTCTGGCCCCTCCTGACGGCCGTCTGCTTCGGCGCCACGCCCCTCCTCCGAAAAACCGGACTTCAATACCTCCCGTCGCCGGTGATGGGGATGTTGTTCTCCTCGCTCGGGGGTCTGTTTGCCCTCCTGGCCTGTGTCGGGTTTATTCCCCGCGCGCAACGATTCAGCCGCCATCGCCTGGGAGCGGTTCAGTACATCCTCACGGGCCTCATCTATGCCCTGGCGGTCTATCTCTACTTTCTGGCCCTGGGCAAGGGCACGGTCTCAGTTGTGGTTCCGCTCGTTTTGACTTATCCCCTCTTTGTCCTGATCGTTATGGCCCTGGCGTTCAAAAAGCTGGAGCGGATCACGCCGCGTCTGGTCGTGGGGGCGCTTTTGACCGTTGCCGGGGCGGGGGTGATTACCGGCCTTGGCTAGCAGAGTCAGAGGCCCGGCGGGACAACGCCCGAATCAAGACTGCCTGCAAGGGACAATTTTCGGCAAGGTGGTGTAAGATGAAGGAATCACCCAGCGGATTTCTGGACACAGAACCTCTTTGAAGCGGCTTCACCAATGCGTGGCGCCATTCTCATATCGGTAGGGATATTCTCTTTTCGATGGGCGATGGAATCGGACATCTAAGAGGGAAACCCGATATCTCTCAAGTGAATTCCGGGGGTTTTCCATACCCTCCGCAAAGAGGAAAAGGGTGTCATGACTTTGGCCACTTTGCAACCTTTGCAGAAAAAGCTGCTTTCAGAAAACGTGGTGGGTGCCATCCGGACCGCCATCTTAAACCGGGATTTGGAGATGGGCCAACGGCTGGTGGAGACCGAGCTGGCCGAGCAGTTGCGCGTCAGCCGCGGCCCCATCCGGGAGGCCCTTCGCCTTCTGGCGGCCGAGGGCCTGGTGATCATCAACGCCCATCGGGGGACCTTCGTCCTCAGGCCCACGGAAGTGGACGTGGAAGAGATCTACAGCCTGCGCGAAACCCTGGAGGTCCTGGCGATTCGGCGGCTCGTGCGGCTGGCCTCCGATGAGGAGGTCGACTCGCTCCGCGCCATCGGAGAACGATTCAATGCCGTTGCGCCGGGGAAAAATGTCAACTCGCTTGTCGAGCTGGACATGGAGTTCCACACCCGGCTGTTCCATCTCGCCCGGCATCAGCGGGTTCTGCGAAACTGGTCCGCTCTCCAGTCGCAGGTCCGACTGTGCATCGCCGCCAGTATGGATCAGCATGAGAAACGTCCGATCTCGTTCCTCGGACAGGATCATGCGGTGATCGTTCAGGCCGTCCGGGACCGCGATGCCGAGACCGCCGCCCGCCTGCTGGCCCGGCATATCCAAAAGGGGGCCGAATTCGTCCAGAAGGCGATGCAATCCGCCTCGAAGTCGTAGGGTCCCCCGGGTCTTCTCCGCGCGGGCATTCCGATACCGCCGGTCGATTGGGCCGAAAGGTAAAGATTCGGGGTCAAAGCAAGGCAAAGGGAGGGATGAGCAATGCTGAGCGCGGAAACACTTCGGGGCGTTTATTCAGCCATCGTGACGCCCTTCCAAGGGGATGAGACGCTCGACGAGGCGGCGCTCCGCAAGCAGACAGAGTACGTCATCGAAAACGGCGTCCACGCCATCATGTCCACGGGCGGGACGGGAGAGTTCCCCCACATGACCCGGGAAGAGAGGAAAGCGGCCAACGCCGTCATCACGGACCAAGCGGCCGGCCGGATCCCGATCATCGCCGGGACGGCGGGATGCAGCACGCGGGAAGCCGTCTTTCTGGCCCAGGACGCCCAGGAAGCGGGCGCGGCGGCCGTCATCCTCACCCCGACCTACTACTTCAAGATTCCCGAGGAGGGGCTGAAGCGGCACTTCTTCGACGTGGCCAAGGCGCTGGACATCCCGGTGGTGATTTACAACAATCCGCTTTACACGGGCAATCCCATGTCGCCGTCTCTCATGGCCGAAATCATGGAGCACCGGAACATCATCGGCGGAAAGCTGAGTCAGGACGACATGGGGCAGCTTGTTGAGACCCTCCGGATCACCTGCGGCCGGGTGTCCGTGAACACCGGGATCGACAGCCAGTTCTACCCGGCCCTCTGCGTAGGCTCACGGGGGATATTCTCCACGGCCTCCTGTGTCATCCCCCGGCAGATGGCGGACATCTACGGCCACTTCCTCGCGGGCCGTCACGAAGAAGCCCGCGAGCTGCACATGAAGGTCCAGGTCCTCAACCGCTTCCTCGAGTACGACCCCGGATACGTCGCGCCCGCCAAGGAAGCGCTGGCCATGCTGGGCATCCCCTGCGGCGCCGCCCGCAAGCCGTTGCCGCCCCTCACGGATGAGCAGCGCGCGGGCGTGAAAGCCGCCCTGCAAGCGCTGGGCATGCTCTGAGACCCGACGCCCCGAATCGACTCTCCCCGGTCCGAAAAGGCCGGCGGGGGAATGCGCCCGGTGAGTCCCAAGCTTCCGCCGATTGATCCGGATTACGCCGTCGGGCTCCTGTCCGATTTGGTCCGGATCAACAGCGTCAACCCGATGACCTCCCAGGGGGCCGCGGCTTCGGATGGACCGGGTCCGCCCGGAGAATCCCGGATCGCGGCCCGGTTGGCCGAGGCGATGATGGACCTCGGGGCCGAGGTCGAGATCACGCCCGCCGAGGAGGCGGGGGAGGAGGCCGACCGGCGGCCGAACGTCACTGGCCGTTGGGGGGGGCGGCCCGGTCCGGAGATCGTTCTCTGCTCTCACCTGGACACCGTCGAGGCGGCGGGCATGGAGGCCCCCTTCGATCCCGCCGTCCGGGACGGCCGGGTCTTCGGCCGGGGGTCCCTCGACGCCAAGGGCCAGTTGGTGATGTTCCTGGCCGCCCTCCACGCCGCGCGGAAGATGGAGGCGCCGCTTCCCGCGAACGTGACGATCGCCGCCGTCAGCGACGAAGAAGACCAGAGCGTCGGGGCGCGAAGCATTTTGAAAACGCTTCAGGGGGACTTCTGCGTCATCGGGGAGCCGACCGGCCTGGACCTGGTCCTGGCGCATAAAGGCTTTTGCTGGATCGAGATCGAGACGTTCGGCAGGGCGGTCCACGGCAGCGTTCCCGAACAGGGGATAGACGCCATTGCCAAGATGGCCGAGATCATCCGGGCCGTCGAGGGGATGAAACCGTCCTTGAGGGAGCGCGTCCATCCGCTGCTCGATCACCCCAAGATCCACATGGGCGTCATCGAGGGGGGCTCGGGCGTCAGCACGGTCCCCGACCATTGCCGTCTGACCCTGGAGGTGAGGACGTGTCTGCGGGAGGAGGCCGAGGGAATCTTCGCGGAAATTCGCGATATCCTGCGTCGCCTCTCGGGGGCCGACCCGGACCTGAAGGCCGAGGCCCGGCTGGGCGTCGTCCGCCAACCCATGGAAATCGATCCGGATCATCCCCTGGTGTCGGGACTCGCCGCCGCCGTGGAGGTCGCGCTCGGCAAGCCGCCCGCGAGAAACGTCATGGGGGCGTGGACGGACGCCGGGTATTTCACGGAGAAGATTCCCACCGTGGTCTTCGGACCGGGCGACCTGGGCCTCGCCCACTCCAAGGAAGAATCCGTCCCCATCGACGAGGTCATCCGGGGCGCCGCCGCCGTTCTGCGTTTATTGACTTCTCCCCCCACAATGGAATGAAGCGGAAATGAGCGAAACGAAAAGTCCCGTCGGCGAAATCCTACGCAGAGGCATGGAGTCCCTTTCCCCGCTGGCGCCGATTGCCGACGCGGCGGAGGTGAAGCGAAGGTCCGGCCGGGAGGTGGCCCGCATCGGGACCAACGAGAACCCGATGGCCCCATCCCCGGCGGCCGTCGCGGCGGCCGAGCGGGCGCTCAAGGAGCCCAACCGCTATCCCGACCCGATGAGCCGGGAGCTTCGGGCGGCCATCGGAACCCATCACGGCCTGACGGCCGAGCACGTCTTCGTGGGCAACGGGGGCGATGAGGTCATCTCGGTATTTTCCCGCGCCCTCCTCAACGAAGAGGACGAGGTCCTCATCCCCTGGCCGGCCTTCTCGACGTACGTGGTCACCGCCCAGGTGGCGGGGGCGCAAGTGGTCCTCAGTCCGCTGAAGGACCACACCATCGACGTGGACGACGTCCTGTCCCGAATCACGGACCGGACGAAGCTCCTTTATCTCTGCAACCCCAACAACCCGACCGCCACGATGCTGGCCCCGGAGGACTTCGAGCGGATCGCCGCGGCCGTTCCCGCGCGCACCGTCGTCGTTTCCGATGAGGCCTACCGGGATTTTGTGGAGGACGAGGTCCCCTATGCCGACACCGTGGGCCGGATCCGGAGGGGGGACGCCCCGCACCTGCTGATCGTCAAGACCTTCTCCAAGGTCTACGCGCTGGCGGGGTTGCGCGTGGGCTGCCTCCTGGGCGATCCTGAGATGATCGCCCACCTGTTCCGCGCCAAGGAGTTTTTCAACGTCAACCGGGTCGCCCAGGCGGCGGCCCGGGCGGCGCTGGAGGATGAGGAACACTATCAAAAGAGCCGCGCGTTCATCATCGGGGAGCGCAGATACATCGAAGCCGAGCTCAGGGAGCGGGATCTTCGATACGTCCCGTCGCAAACCAATTTCATTTTGATCGAGATCGGCGGACAGGATGAGGCCGACGCGGTGTTCGAAAGGCTCCTGGACCGGGGGATCCTGGCCCGCGCCGGAAAGGGATTCGGGGCGCCCGGAACCGTCCGCATCTCAATCGGAACGCGCGAGGAGAACGAGCGGGTCCTGGCGGCGTTGATTGAAGGCGACACATCACGAGGGCCTTGATGCGGGGGCGCGGGTCGGTTGACCCTCCAGCCCACTTTCGGATGGCGGCCAAGGGGTCACCGACCCCAAGATGGCCGCCCTTCGGGCGGCAGGCTATCGCAAGAAACCTGGCACCTTGGCCGGATGCTGCGGCTGCCAAAGGCAGACGGGCATCCGGCCAAAGACATAAGCCACCGAGGGCCACAGCCGACCAGCCTAGCCAATAAAACACTCACCCCCGAAAGGCCAAACCAAAGGCGTTGGCCGCAAAAGTTTTCGAGGGGGGTTCCAGGGGGGACAGTTTTCAAAATGTCCCCCCTGGCGATCTTCGCCGGGAGGTTGACGGGAGAAGGCATGAACGCGACACCGCCTGATCCGCTCAAAGGGTATCGGGGACGCGCCCGGGAGGCGCTGAAGTCCTTCGGCGTGCGCGTGTGGAGCGAGGTCGAAGCCGAGACCAGGCGCGGGAATTTCCACGGGATCATCCTGCCCCGTTCCGAACAGGCCGACGATCGGCACATCGTCCTGAAGCTTCCCACCGGATACAATGTCGGTGTCTCGGCCGAAAGCCTCCTGGACCTGCGGGAGGTCGGCTACCGGGAGGCCCACTACCAGATCCCCGAGAAAGAGTTCCCGACCGACCCGTCGAAGCCCAACGTGACGCTCCTCGGGACGGGCGGGACGATCGCCAGCCGGCTGGACTACCGGACCGGGGCCGTCATCCCGGCCTTCTCGCCGGGGGAGCTCTACGGGGCCGTTCCGGAGCTGGCCGACATCTGCAACCTCAAGACCATCAAGCTATACAGCGTGTTCAGCGAGAACATCGGACCCGAGCACTGGATCGGGACAGCGCGCGCCATCGAGCGGGAGATCGCACACGGGGTGGACGGGATCATCGTCGGGCACGGAACCGACACGATGCATTACACGGCGGCGGCCCTGACCTTCATGGTCCAGGACCCGCCGGTCCCCATCGTCCTGGTCGGCTCGCAGCGTTCGAGCGACCGGCCGAGCTCGGACGCGGCCCTCAACCTCATTCACGCCACCCACGCTGCCGCCCGGGGAAAGATCGCGGAGGTCATGGTCTGCATGTTCGGCCCCACCAGCGACGCCTACGCCCTGCTCCACCGGGGGGTCCGGGTCCGGAAGATGCACAGCAGCTACCGCTCGACCTTCCGGACGCTCGGCGACACGCCCCTGGCCAAAATCGAGCGTGACGTCCTGACGCCCATCAAGAACGACTGGCGGCCGAGGAGGGAGGACCGGAAGGTCCGCGTCGAGACCCGGTTCGAGGAGCGGGTCGCCATCCTCTACTACTACCCCAACATGCATCCCGACGTGCTGGAGGCCTTCATCGAAGGCGGATACAAGGGCATCGTCATCGCCGGGACGGGGTTGGGACACGTCAACAAGCCCCTTTACCCCGCCTTGGAGAAGGCCCGGGACGCGGGAATCCCGGTGTTCATGACCGTCCAGACCCTTTGGGGATACACACAGATGTACGTCTACGACACAGGGCGCGACATCATGGAGCGAGGGGTGATTCCACTCGGCAACATGCTGCCCGAGGTGGCCTACGTGAAGCTCGGCTGGGCGCTCGGCCAAACGGACGACCCGGAGGAAGTGAAGCGGATCATGTTGACCATGGTTTCGGACGAGATCACCGACCGGGAGCCCCCGAACGGCTACGTCGTCCTCCAAGGCGGCCTCCCCGAGGTGGACGAGTTCCTCGGCCGGTATTGGAAATAACGATCCACACCGGAAGGACCGGTACAGGAGTCAACCGACTATGCGGAGTCAACCGACTCGCACCCGGCCCCTGCATCGCCCCATTCATGCGGCCATCAGCGGAAAGTAGGGAAGGGGATCCGCACCCTTCCCCATCGACTGTCATTCACGTGATAGGGTCGGCCGCCCGCGCGGCTTCCCACCGTGCTTCGAGCATGGCCCGGACCTCCCGTCCCTCCCTCCGGCCCCGCACCCGCTTCATCACGAATCCCATGAGGTAAGCGACGCGGTTCTCATCGGCGGGGTTGTGCATGGGGGCTTCCCCCTGTGAAGCAATAACCTCATCGATGGTCTCCCGCATCTCCTCATCCGTCAGGGGAGACAAACCCGCGCCGTTCAGCGCCGCATCCGCTGTCAGACCGGGAGAGCCGGCCAGCCTTTCCAGAAGGCGCGGGATCGCCTCCCGGCCGAACCGGCCGTCTCGGTAGGCCCGGAAGAGGTCCATCCATTGCTCATCGCCGCAGGTTGTCAGGTCGGCCCCCCCGGCCGCCAGGGCCTTCCAATCGTGGACCAGCGTGATCCCCGCGAGGAGAGGCGGGACGCCCGTCTCCTCCACGATCCGGTCCAACAGGTTCCCCCGCGTCGAGAAGGCGAGGGCCTCGATCACGTCCGGCGGCAGCCCCCAGGCCCGGTAGCGGGCCTCCCGCTCCCAGGGCGGCTCCGGAAGGGCGGCTTCGATCCGGGCGATCCGCTCTTCCTCGACGGGAATCAGGGGAAGGTCCGTATCGGGATACATCCGGTCCGGTCCCGGAAGGACCCGCTCGAAATCAGTCGTGCCGTCTTTCAGCGCCTGGCGCGTCTCCCTTGGGATTCCCACGGCCGCCTCCCGGCAGCGGGTCTCGATCTCCCGGACGGCCGTTTTGACATCTTCCTCCGGCCCCCAGACCATCAGGAGGGCGTCGTCCGATTCGGCCCCCGTGACTTCGGCCGCCGCTTCCCAGACGCTGAGGCTCAGCCGCTCCGGATGGCGCGGGTCGGAGGTCTCCCGGCAGAACAGGACGGGCGGCTGGTCGAGACAGGCGATGACCCGGACCCGTCCCGCCACGTCCCGCAGGAAGGGCACGCTTTCGCCGCCGGGCCCCTCCTGGAGGGATCGGTCCAGGATGCCGGCAAAGCGCGGAACCCGAACGGCCCACACCGCCCGACCCTCCGCGCGGGCCTTTCGCAAGCCGGGATGATCCAAAGAGGCGGCCGGCGCCGGCGCGGCGCGGGCGGAAATGTCCCCGGCCCCGACGCCGCGGCGTTTCAGCTCCTCGCGGATCTCCAGGAGCCCTTTCTGGCGGAGGGCCTCGTTGTGGGTCAGCGGCGCGAAGGCCCGCACCCGCGGGACGCCCTTGATCTCGATCCGGGGCGCTCCGTCGATGCTTACGTTCACGTCCTGACGGACCGAGCCGATTCCCCGCCGGACCTTTCCCGTCGAGCGGAGGATTTGCCCGATGCGCCACCCCACCTCGGCCACCTCCCCCGGGGTCCGCATCTCCGGGTAGGTGACCACCTCGAACAGGGGCATGCCGAGGCGGTCCGCGCGGAACGTGATCCGGTGGCCCTCGTCCCTCACCTCCCGGCAGGAGTCCTCCTCGACGCTCACCTGAACCACCGGGACCGTGCGGTCCGCCAAGGGGATTTCTCCTTCCACGCCGATGATGGCGGTCCGCTGAAAGCCGGTCGGAATGCTCCCGTCCAGGTACTGTTTCCGGGTGATGTGAATCTCCCCCACGATGCTAGAGCGGAACAGCAGCGCCATCTCCAGGACGATATCGATCGTCTCGGGGTCCGGCGGAAACGGGGGCGTGTCGTCCATCTCATATGTGCAAACCGTGTCGTTGCGGACCTGATAGACGACCTCCTTGCGGGTCTTGAACTCCATGAGGGCGGTGCCGTCGTATTCGCCCAGCTCCGATAGGGTCGGCCGCATGTGGCGGAGGAGCTCGGCGTCGTAATGGGACGAATACCGGCCCGCCGGGCATCGGCAAAAAAGCTTCCGATCCGTCAGGAGTTGATAATGGACTTCGAGGCCCGAGCGAAAACCCAGGGCCTCATAATCGAGCTTCCGCACCGCGTCGTTCCGAATAGGGGGAAATCCGAATGGGAGAGATGTCTCGATACACGCCGATTCTAATCCATCCCGGCGCCCGGCTCAAATCCAGGCTTCGGGGACCGGGCCGGGTCTTTCACCCCGCGGCGAACCGCGTGACTCCGGGGACGTTCACGATTATATTGAAGGCTTCGCAACACGTCCCGGACTGTCCGCGCACCAGGGGCCGCGGCGGTCGCCCAATCAGCTTCAATCCATTGGCAAGGGGAGAAACATGCAGTTTCTGACCTACAAGACGGACGGTGGGGAGAAAGTGGGTCTTCATGTTCAGGGAACGGTGTATGACATTCAGGCTTGTCTGGAGGCGGCGGGGGCGGACCTGGGCGTATCCGTTCCGGGAGCCCTTCCGGACTTGAAAGGAATGATCGGCGCGTGGGACCGGTGGGAAAGCCCGCTCCGCACGCTGGAAGAAAAACTGGACGCCTTCCGGGACCGGATTGCCGATTCCGCCCGACAACCGGCGGATGAGATCGCTTTCCTTCCGCCGATTCCCCGGCCCGGCAAGAACCCGGTCATGCTGGGCCGCAACTACCAGGCCCACGCCGACGAGGGGGCCCGGGTTTATGGCCCGGAGATCGGAGACTCCATCATCGAGCACCCCATCTATTTCACCAAGGCGGCCACCAGCCTGATCGGACACCGGGCGGGCGTCATCCACCATGCCGTCACGAAGGAGCTGGACTACGAAGTGGAGCTGGCCGTTGTCATGGGCCGCGGAGGCCGGGCGATCCCGCCCGAGAAGGTCCTCGACCATGTTTTCGGCTATACGGTCTGCAACGACGTCTCGGCCCGGGACCTCCAGCATAGACACAACCAGTGGTTTCTCGGAAAGTCCCTGGACGCCTCCTTCCCCATCGGGCCCTGGATTGTCACGAAAGACGAGATTCCCAATCCGCATTCACTGAACGTCGCCTGCCGCGTCAACGGCGAGGCCCGCCAAGACGCCAACACCTCGGATCTGATCTTCGACATCCCGACCTGTGTGTCCGTCTTTTCGCAGGGCGTCTCCTTCGAGGCCGCAGACATCCTCGCGACGGGGACGCCCGAGGGTTGCGGGTTCGGCCTGGACCCTCCCCGATTTCTGAAACTCGGAGATGTCGTGGAGTGCGAAGTCGAAGGGGTGGGTTGCCTCGTGAATCCGGTGGTCGCCCCGTCCGCGTAGGCCCCCGGCTCCGCTCGCGGGCGCCCCTGAGTGAAGGAAACCGGACGGTGGACATAAAAAACCGGAGCGGCCAGCCAGGCCGCTCCGGTTTTTTATGTGAGACAGACTTACGCGCGATTTAGAAGAACCACTGAAGCTTCCAAACCGCCTGCCAGGAGTTGTCGTTGTTGTTGACCGCCCGGTTGGTTCCACCCGACACCTGGGAGGCGTTCGCCACCGGCGCCCGCAGCTCGCCGTAGTCGCCCGCCACCAGGTAGTCGAATCCACCCGTCAGCGAAACGCCCTTGTAAAGCGTCCACGTCGCGCTGACATCGACCTCCGTGCCGATGTAACGGTCACTCTTGAACGGCGTGGTCCCCGCCGCCGTCAGGTCCGGACGGGAGTGCGCCGACCAGATGGCCCCGATCGTTCCCTGAACGAGAACGCTCTTCAACAGCCGGTAGGAACCGTCAAAGGACAACACCTGCGTACCGTTGCCGCGCGCGTACCGGCCGCCCGTGCCGCCGGTGTTCCCGCCGATGTTCCGCGCGCCGACCGTCAAGG